>NZ_AUIS01000018.1 GCF_000423825.1 Thermithiobacillus tepidarius DSM 3134 | reverse complement strand
GTCCTGGCGCATCTCGTCTGGAGCCTGGTCGGCCCGGCGCCGGTACGCTGGAGCACCATGCTGCCCTTGCGGGCGGCGCAATGGCGCGCGCTGAAAGCCGATCTGCAGTCGCTGCGGCGCCTGCGCCTGCCCTGGCGCGAGGAGCACAGCGGCCTGTCGGCCCTGACCCACGCCTTGGGCCTGCTGGCGGTGCTCGGCTCGGCGCTGACCGGCTTCATCCTCTTCCTGTGGCTGCCGGAGAACGGTAACTTGCCGCCCGCCCTGCACACCGATCGGGAGGCGCACGAGTTCATCGCCACCTTCGTGTGGATCTACTGGGGCGGCCACGTCGCCATCGCCGTCCTGCACCAGCTCATGGGCCACCCCGTCTTCGAACGCATCCGGCCCCGGTGGTGACGGTCCGGCGCCTGTGGTAAAAACCGACTCTCGTCCGCATATCAACACAAGAAGGAGATCAGCATGAAGCCACTCGCGACCGCATCGGCGATTCTCTGTTTCTCGCTGGCGGCAGCGGGCTGCAGCCATACCGGCCAGCCCAGCGCCGCGGCCAGCGGACCGGGCGTGACCGTCGTCATGCATGAGGCGACGCCTTCCGGCGTCGGCCGGGAGCTCGGCACGGTTCGCGCCGCCGACGGCCCGAACGGCCTGGTGCTGACCGCCCAATTGCGCGGCCTGCCGGCCGGGGTGCACGGCTTCCACGTGCACGAGAACCCCAGCTGCGCGCCCAAGGAGCAGGATGGCAAGATGGTGCCGGCAGCCGCCGCGGGCGGCCACTACGACCCGGAGAAGACCGGCCGTCATGAAGGCCCCTATGGCAAAGGCCACCTGGGCGATCTGCCGCCCCTCACCGCCCAAGCCGACGGCAGCGTGGACATGAGCGTGGTGGCGCCGCGCCTGAAGCTGGCCGACATCCGCAACCGCTCGCTCATGGTGCACGCCGGCGGCGACAACTTCGCCGACCATCCCCACCCGCTGGGCGGCGGCGGCGCCCGCATTGCCTGCGGCGTCGTGCAGTAATTTCCTGCCGACGATGCGCCCGGCCCCTCGGGCGCATCGCGCTTCCTCCCGGGCTGACGCGACTCCCGCACTAGCCTTCTCTCCCGCCTTGGTTTACATTAAGGCCTCCGAGACGTCCCGCGGGAGAGATTGCGCAGCGCGCAACGCCGAAGGATCAACCCTCCCGAAAAATCTCAGGCAGAAGGACTGCGGGACTGCCGTCGCTTACGGCTCAGGAACTCTGGAGAGACTCCGCCCAGGCGGAGCACCGACGGGGCTCAAGCTCTCAGGTCACCGGACAGAGGGGAGGCACGCGGCCAGCGGCCGGGTGCCCCTTTATCGAAGCCGAGCGGAGAACCGACCATGCAGACCGGCAAGCCTGTCATCCCCCTGCACGCCCAGCGCGCCGCCACGCCCAACTGCGGCCCCATGCCCGCCTGGATCCGCCAGCCGCTCGGCGACGCGCCCCATTTCGGCCTGACCCAGCACGCCGTCCACCAGCATGCCCTGCATACCGTCTGCGAGGAGGCCAAGTGCCCCAACCGCGGCGAATGCTGGAGCCGGGGCACGGCCACCTTCATGATCCTGGGCGACATCTGCACCCGCGCCTGCGGCTTCTGCGCGGTCAAGACCGGCAAGCCCGGCAGCGCGCCGGACGCGGACGAACCCCGGCGCGTGGCCGAGGCCGCGGCCCGCATGGGCCTCAAATACGTGGTGATCACCTCCGTCAACCGCGACGACCAGCCCGACGGCGGCGCCGGCATCTTCGCCGCAACCATGCGCCTGCTGCGCGCGCGGCAGCCCGCCATCGGCATCGAGCTCCTGACTCCCGACTTCCGCAACTGCCAGGAAGCCGCCCTGCGCGCGCTGGCCGGGCACTCGCCCTTCGTCTGGGGCCATAACATGGAAACCGTGCCGCGGCTCTACAAAGCGGTACGACCCGGCGCCGACTATGCGCGCTCCCTGCGCCTGCTGGCGGCGGCCGCCGCCCTGCCGGGGGTCGAGGCCAAATCCGCCCTCATGCTGGGCCTGGGCGAGACGACCGGGGAAGTGCTGGAGGTGCTGCGCGACCTGCGCGCCGCAGGCGTGCGGCGGCTGGCCCTGGGCCAGTATCTGCGCCCGTCCATGCAGCATCTGCCGGTGCGGGCCTATATCGAACCGGCGCGATTCACCGAGCTGGAAACGGCCGCCCGGGAGATGGGCTTCACCTGGGTCAAGGCCGGGCCGCTGGTGCGCTCCAGCTATCACGCAGAAGACTGACAAAAGGACGAAAGATGGGCCTACGCACCCCCCTGTACGACTGGCATGCCGCCCATGGCGCCAAAATGGTGGACTTCGGCGGCTGGGACATGCCGCTGCACTACGGCTCGCAACTGGAGGAGCACCATCAGGTGCGCCGCGATGCCGGACTCTTCGACGTTTCCCACATGACCGTGGTGGACTTCCACGGCGCCGAGGCCGGACGCTTCCTGCAAACGCTGCTGGCCAACGACGTGGCCAGGATCCAGCAGACCCCCGGCAAGGCGCTCTATTCCTGCATGCTGAACGAGACCGGCGGCGTGGTGGACGATCTCATCGTCTATTTCATCCGCCCCGACTGCTACCGCATGGTGGTCAACGCCGCCACCACCGAGAAGGACCTCGCCTGGATCGAGAGCCAGCGCGCCCATTACGCACCGTCGGTCGACATGCGCCGGCGCGACGACTTGGCCATGCTCGCCGTCCAAGGCCCCCAGGCCCGCGCCAAGACCACGGTCGTGCTCGGCGAGCCCGCCGTGGACGCGCTCAAGCCTTTTACCGGCGGCTTTTTCAAGATCGACGGCGCCGAGTACTTCGTCGCCCGCACCGGCTACACCGGCGAGGACGGCTTCGAGATCATGCTGCCCAATACGGCGGCGCCGGGGCTGGCGCGGCGCCTGCTGGACGCCGGCGTCCGCCCCGCCGGCCTTGGCGCGCGCGATACCCTGCGCCTGGAAGCCGGCATGAACCTCTACGGCCAGGACATGGACGAGGGCACCACTCCGCTGGAGTCCAACCTGGCTTGGACCGTGGCGCTCAAGGACAGCCGCGACTTCATCGGTCGCGCCGCCCTGGAAACCCAGCAGCGCGCCGGCGTGCCGCGCAGCCTGGTGGGCCTGGTCATCCCCGCCGGCGGCATCCCGCGCGCCCACCAAGCGGTGCTCGATGCCGAAGGAAAGCAGATCGGCGAGATCACCAGCGGCTCCTTCTCGCCGACCCTGGGCCTGGGCATCGCCTTCGCCCGCGTGCAGGGAGCCTTTGCGCCGGGCGACGCGCTGGCGGTGGAAATCCGCGGCAAGGCGGTGCCGGCCCAGGTGGTCAGGCCGCCTTTCGTCAAACAGGGGCAAAGGAATTTTTGACCGCCTGTGGAGATACCGGGCGGGTACAGGAACATGCAAGTTTCTGGCGCGGGTTGGATGAGCGGTGCAAAACCCAACGGATTCTGTTGACAAGGAGCGGGCTGGCGCCCCGGCAGCGGGCTGGACCGCGCTGGCTCACGGGAGGGGAGGGTAGGAGCGGGCTGGCCCGCGATCCGAAGGCGGCCGGCCGCCACCTTCATCGCGAGCGCGCTCGCTCCTACAGCCATGGGCGGCCACGTGGCCCGGGAGCGCTGCCGGGGACGACACCACGGCGCCCCTCACCCGGCCCACGCCCGGCGGGAGCGATATCCGAGTGGCTGCGCTGCCGTGCCAGGCCTGGCGAGCCGGCATCCTGGCTTGTAGGAGCGGGCTGGCCCGCGATCCACTATGCCGCTAGGCAAACCATCGCGGGCCAGCCCGCTCCTACCGCCAATGGCAACAGCGGGATTCAGGGTTTTGGTTTTTCCACCCCCGTTGTCCCGCCGAGCACCGCAGCGGCCGCGGGAAACGAGGGAGCGTGTGTCTGAGCGCAGCGAATGGCAAGGTGACTTGCCGTCGGGCAACCCCCGACACCCAAGCACCCGCGGGCGCAGCCCGCCCCTTGGACGCACCAACGTTGGGCTTCGCTGCGCGCAGCCCAACCTACAGATTACGAATTTGACGGATTGCAGAAAGAATACCCAATTTCAAAGGAGATCAACCATGAGCAACGTCCCCACCGATCGCCGCTACACCGACAGCCACGAATGGGTCCAGCCCCAGGGCGACGGCGTCTTCCGCGTCGGCATCACCGATCATGCCCAGGAACTGTTGGGTGATCTCGTCTTCGTGGAAACGCCCGAGATCGGCCGCCACGTGAACGCCAAGCAGGATTGCGCGGTGGTGGAATCGGTCAAGGCCGCCAGCGACGTCTACGCTCCCATCGCCGGCGAGATCGTCGGCGCCAACGAGGAGTTGAGCGGCACGCCCGAGACCATCAACCAGGATGCGCACGGCGCCGGCTGGATCTTCGAGATCAAGGCCGACAACCCGGCCGACTACGACGGCCTGATGGACGCGGCCGCCTACGAGGCGCTGGTCGCCAGCGAGGGATAAGATGGCTTTCATTCCCCACACGGACGAAGACATCCAGGCCATGCTCGCCGCCATCGGCGCACCGAGCATCGAGGCCCTGTTCGATGAGATCCCCGCCGAGCTGCGCGCTGGCCCGCTGGAGCGGGTGCCCGAGCGGCTGTCGGAAATGGAGGTGCAGCGGCTGATGCGCGAGCGGGCGGAGCAGGACCGCCAACCCCTCTGCTTCATCGGCGCCGGCGCCTACGAGCACCACATCCCCGCCGCCGTCTGGGAGCTCACCACGCGCGGCGAGTTCTACTCCGCCTACACCCCCTACCAGGCCGAGGCCAGCCAGGGCACCCTGCAGCTCCTCTACGAATACCAGAGCATGATGGCCAGCCTCACCGGCATGGACGTATCCAACGCCTCCATGTACGACGGCGCCTCGGCTTTGGCGGAAGCGGTGCTGATGGCGGTGCGCATCCACAAGAGCGCGCGCCGCGTGCTCATGCCCGCCACGGTCCACCCCATCTGGCGCCGGGTGGTGGAGAGCATCGTCAAGCACCAGCGAATCGAGCTGGTGGAGCTGCCCTACTGCACCGAAGGCGGCCACACCATTCCCGAGTCCCTGGAGCGCTTCGCGGGCGAAGATTTCGCTGCTCTGGTCATCCCGCAGCCGAACTTCTTCGGCGTGCTGGAGGACGTGGACGCCCTCACCGACTGGGCCCACGCCCACAAGATGCTCGCCATCGGCGTGGTCAATCCCACCAGCCTGGCGCTGCTGAGGCCGCCCGGCGAATGGGGCGAGACCGGTGCCGACATCGTGGTGGGCGAAGGCCAGCCCCTGGGCATCCCGCTGTCCTCCGGCGGCCCCTACTTCGGCTTCATGGCCTGCAAGCAGGCCTACGTGCGCCAGATGCCGGGCCGCATCATCGGCGCCACCACCGACCTCGACGGCAAGCGCGGCTACGCGCTGACCCTGCAGGCGCGCGAGCAGCACATCCGCCGCAGCAAGGCCACCAGCAACATCTGCACCAACCAGGGCCTCATGGTCACCGCCGCCACCATCTACATGGCGCTGACGGGGCCGGAGGGCCTGGCGCGGGTGGCCGCCGCCAGCCATGCCAACACCCGGCGGCTGGCCGAGCAGCTCGATGGCCTGGCCGGCGCCGAGATCGCCTTCGCCCGGCCCTACTTCCACGAAGTGGTGGTGCGTCTGCCGCGCGCCGCGAATGCGGTGCTCAAGGACATGGAGGCGCAGGGCATCCTGGGCGGTTTCGACCTCACGCCCTACTATCCCGAGCTCGGCGACGCCCTCTTGGTCTGCGCGACGGAAACCAAGTCCGATGCCGACCTCGCCGAATACGTGCAAGCCTTCGCCAAGTCGCTGAAGGCCTTCGACCTGTCCCGTTTCGCCTAGGAAGAATCCATGCTGATTTTCGAACATGCCAAAGCCGGCCGCGTGAACACCGCCCAGGCCCTGCGGGAGAAGGCGGACACCAGCGACATCCCCGAGCAGTTCCGGCGCCGCTCCAAGCCCCGCCTGCCCGAAGTCTCGGAGCTGCAGGCGGTGCGCCATTACACGCGCCTGTCACAGCAGAACTTCTCCATCGACACCCAGTTCTATCCGCTGGGTTCCTGCACCATGAAGTACAACCCGCGGGCCTGCAACACGCTGGCCCTGCTGCCCGGCTTCCTGAGCCGCCATCCCCACGCGCCGGCCAGCACCGGCCAAGGCCTGCTGGCGACCCTCTACGAGCTGCAGGAATATCTCAAGGACGTCACCGGCATGGCGGCGGTGAGCCTGACGCCGGCCGCCGGCGCCCAGGGCGAGTTCGCCGGCGTGGCCATGATCCGCGCCTACCATGACGCCCGCGGCGACACGGCGCGCACCGAGATCCTGGTGCCCGACGCCGCCCACGGCACCAACCCGGCCACCGCCATCATGTGCGGCTACACCGTGCGCGAGATCCCCACCGACGACCAAGGCGACGTGGACCTGGAAGCCCTGAAGGCCGCCGTCGGCCCGCAAACCGCCGGGCTCATGCTGACCAACCCGTCCACCCTGGGCGTCTTCGAGCGCAAGATCGTCGCCATCCAGAAGATCATCCACGAAGCCGGCGGCCTGACCTACTACGACGGCGCCAACCTCAACGCCATCCTGGGCAAGGTCAAGCCCGGCGACATGGGCTTCGACGTCATCCACATGAACCTGCACAAGACCTTCTCCACGCCCCACGGCGGCGGCGGTCCCGGCGCCGGTCCGGTGGGCGTGAGCAAGCGTCTGGAGCCCTTCCTGCCCATCCCGCTGGTGGCCCGCGACAAGGACGGCGGCTACCGCCTGCTCACCGAGGCCGAGCGGCCGCAGAGCATCGGTCGCCTGTCGGCCCACATGGGCAACGTGGGCGTGCTGCTGCGCGCCTATGTCTACGCCCGCCTGCTGGGCCGCGAAGGCATGCACCAGGTGGCCGAGTTCGCCACGCTGAACGCCAACTACCTGATGGCCGAGCTCGGCAAGGCCGGCTTCGACCTGGCCTACCCCGAGCGCCGCGCCACCCACGAGTTCATCGTCACCCTGGAAAAGCTGGCCAAGGAAACCGGCGTGCGCGCCCTGGACGTGGCCAAGCGCCTGCTGGACTACGGCATTCACGCGCCCACCACCTATTTCCCGCTCTTGGTGCCCGAGTGCTTGCTCATCGAGCCCACCGAGACCGAGGCCAAGGAGGCCCTGGACGAGTTCGTGCGCGTCATGCGGACCATCCTCGACGAGGCCCGCCGCGATGCCGCCATGGTCAAGGGCGCTCCCTACACCTTGCCGGTGCGGCGCCTGGACGACGTCAAGGCGGCCAAGGAACTGGATCTGGCCTACCGGGGCTGACACGAGACTCCCCCGTGCCATGGGCACCTCAAGACGGCCTGCGCGGCCGTCTTTTTTTGCGCCGTGTCGCTCGGCTGCCGTGCACTATACTGACATTATCGACGGCAAACGGGTGGGACGGGCGGGCCGGCCCGTCCGCACAGGAGGGGAAGATGAGCAGACACAGCCTGGGCTTTGCCATTCTCTGCGGGGCCGCGCTCCTGCCGGCCGCCGCCGGCGCCGCGCCGCCCACCCAATACTGGATGAGCATCGAGACTCAGAATCAGAGCCTGCCCGGCATGGGCGACATGCTGGGCCGCATGGCGGGGATACCGTCCGGACCGCAGCGCAACCTGCTGCTTCAGCTCGACGCCCCACGCGCCCTGCCCGCCGACCCGCAGGCCACCCATGACGTGCCGCCCGGCCTGGGCATGGGTCCCACCCTGCCCCTGCTGCCCCCGACGCAGGCCCGCGCAGCGCCGGGCGTGCCCGGCCTGCCGGGCCAGGCGGAACGGCCCAAAGCACGCATGCTGCTGTACTGGGGCTGCGGCGCGACGGTGCGCGCCGGGCAGCCGCGCGTCATCGATACCGCGCAGATGAGCCCCACGGCCCTGGGCAAGACCCTGGCGGGGCGCAGCGGCTCCCGGGCCTTCGCGCCGGGAGCGCGGGCCGGCTGGGCCCATGCCGAGTGGCCCAACGAACAGCACCGCCGGGACGTGCCCGCCAGCGGCTCCTTGCAGGGCGAGCACTTCGTCCACGGCAACTACATGCCGGACATCCGCTTCACCCTGGGAGCGCAGCAGGACTTCATGGCGCCGGTGGAGTTCACCGCCCTGCAAGGCGGCCTCGGCGACAGCATCCGCGTCCAGTGGCGCGGCATCCCCACCGCCATCGGCTACTTCGCCCAGGCCATGGGCAGCACCACGGGCGGCGACATGGTCATCTGGAACTCCAGCGAAGTGCCGGACACCGGCTTCGGGCTGCTGGACTACCTGCCCAGCGAGGACGTGCGCCGCTTCATCCGGGAGAAGGCCGTGCTGGCGCCCACCACCACCGAGTGCGCCATTCCCCAGGGCATCTTCAAGGATGCCCAGGGCGCCATGCTGCGTCTCGTGGCCTACGGCGAGGATCTGCATCTGGCCCAGCCGCCGCGGCCGAAGAGTCCGCTCTGGACCGCGCACGTGCGCCTGAAGTCCACCGGCATGGCCATGCTGGGCATGGACAGCGCCGCCGCGGACGCAAGCACCGACGAGGCCAGGCCCACGCCGCCCCGGGACGGCGCCGAACCAGACAACCCGGTCAAGTCGCTGCGGCGCATCTTCGGCTTTTGAGCTCAGGCAGGACGCTTGCGCTTCAGCAGCCCGCCCAGCGCCAGGCTGAGCGCCAGCACGCCGTAGAGCGCGCCCAGGCCGCGCTTGGACAGGCGCTTTTCGTAGCCCGGCGTCAGGCGCTTGGGCACCAGATGGTAGTCGACCACGTAGGCGATTCCGGCCACCGCCGCGCCCCCCAACAGCGCCATGGGGACCTGGCCGCGGTCGGCGTAGTGGCCGAAGAGCTTTTCGTAGACCGTGGCCCACATGACGGTCGCGCCTTCGTTCAGGGCCAGGCCGTTCAGGGTGTACTTGGCGGACACGCCATCCTCCCGGGCGGCTTCATCGCCCCAGAGGCTGTGGCTGACCGCGTTGAGGGTTGCCGCAGCGTGGCCGGTCTCCACCTGGCCGGCCGCCGCCGTGGCCAGATTCATGACCACCCCGGCCATGCCGCCGGACACCGCCCCGTCCTTGATCGCCTCCTGCCAGCTTTTCATCGGGTCACCTCCGTCTGGATACTGCATTTGCCATTGCGCCATCTTGCCGCGCGCCCGGTGCGCCTGTCATCGGACCAAGAGCGGCCGGTGCAGGCGGGCCGGCATGATGCTAAGCTGTGACCCGGTGTCCAACGAGAGAGCCTCGCATGAAGAGAAACGCGCCGTTCGCCATTCTGGCCGCCTTCACCCTGAGCGCCTGCGCCATCCCGCCGGGGCAGATCAAGAAGCAGACGGCGCCCGGCCAGGTCATGCAGAAAACCGGCGTGCATCCCGTATCCGGCGCGCGCCCGGCCGGCAAGCGGGGCTGATCATGGCCATCGATGCCATGGTCACCGCCAAGGGCCGCGCCGAAATCCACAAGCTCATCGCCTCGGATCTGGTCGGCAGTTGGGGCGAGGCCCACCGCACCCTGAAAAAGGTGCTGAGCATGCTGCTGCCGAGCCGGCCCGACTTGGTGCGCAACTACTTCTTTCCCGACGTCTGGCGGCAGATCACGCAATTGGAGAAAAAGGCGGCGGCGCGGGTGATCCTATCGGCCATGATGGCGGCGGTGGTGGCAGAGGCCGGCGCGCCGGCCGTCGAGGAATGGGACCAGGCGCTCTTCTACTGGGAAACGGGCGTGCCCGCCTACATGGAGATGGCGGAGGCCTGGGCGACGGCCCACCCGACGCAATGCCGACGCCCACTGACGCGTGACCGCCGCCCCCCGCAGCTTCCCTTCCCACCCGCCTAGCCTCCGCCCCGACGGAACCTGCGACTTTAAAATCGATCTATACTTGAACCCAGTAAAGAACGACCACTTTTCAGGCGCAGGAGGGAGCCATGCTGATCAAACGGCCCGACGACATCCAAGGCAGCGAGATCACGCCCGAATCGCTGTACCTCGACCGCCGCCGTTTCCTGAAGCACAGCGCGGTGGCGGCGGCCGGGGTGGCCGGCGGCCTGCTACTGCCCGGCCTCCTCGCCAGCGCCGCCGCGGCGCAGGCCACCACGCCGCTGGCCGGGGTCCGCCGCAGCCCCTACAGCACCAGCGAAAAGCCCACCCCCTTCAAGGACATTACCACCTACAACAACTTCTACGAGTTTGGCACCAGCAAGGAAGCGCCCGCCAAACTGGCCGGGAATCTGCGTACCCGCCCCTGGACCGTCAGTGTCGAAGGCCTGGTCAAGCACCCGCGCGTTTACGACATTGACGAGATCCTGAAGCTCGCCCCGTTGGAGGAGCGCATCTACCGCATGCGCTGCGTGGAGGGTTGGTCCATGGTCATTCCCTGGATCGGCCTGCCTCTGAATGCGCTCATCAAGCAGGCGGAGCCGCTCGGCCAGGCCAAGTACGTGGCCTTCATCACCCTCTACGATCCCCGGCAGATGCCCGGCCAGCGCCGCGACGTGCTGCCCTGGCCCTACGTGGACGGCCTGCGCCTGGACGAAGCCATGCACCCGCTCACCCTCCTGGCCGTCGGCCTCTACGGCCGGACCCTGCCCAATCAAAATGGCGCGCCGTTGCGCCTGGTGGTGCCCTGGAAGTACGGTTTCAAGGGGCCGAAGAGCATCGTGCGCATCCGCTTCGTGGCCCAGCAGCCGTCCAGCACCTGGATGCGCGCCTCCCCCGGCGAGTACGGTTTCTACTCCAACGTCAATCCGGACGTGGACCACCCGCGCTGGAGCCAGAAGCGCGAGCGGCGCATCGGCGAGTTCCGCAAACGCCCGACCCTGCTCTTCAACGGCTACGGCGAGCAGGTAGCCCATCTGTACCGGGGCATGGACCTCAAGAAGTATTTCTAGTGAAACCGATCTTCTGGCTCAAACTGGGCGTCTTCACCGCCAGCCTGGTCCCGCTGGCGCAGCTCGTCGTCGACTTCTACGCCGACCAGCTCGGCGCCAATCCCATCGAGGCCATCACCCATTCGACCGGCGACTGGACGCTGATTTTCCTGCTGCTGAGCCTGACGGCCACGCCCCTGCGCCGGCTGAGCGGCTGGCAATGGCCTATGAAGCTGCGCCGCATGCTCGGGCTTTATGCCTTCTTCTACGCCTGCCTGCACTTCACCACCTATGTCTGGCTCGACCAGTTCTTCGACTGGCGCAGCATTCTGGCGGACATTCCGGAACGGCCCTTCATCACCGCAGGCTTTCTCAGCTTCGTCCTGCTCATTCCGCTGGCCGCCACCTCCACCACGGGCATGATACGGCGCCTGGGCAAGCGCTGGGTACGACTGCACCGGCTGGTCTATGCCAGCGCCATCGGCGGGGTGCTTCATTACCTGTGGCTGGTGAAAGCGGATCTCGCGCAGCCGCTGCTTTATGCCGCCATCCTGGGCATGCTGCTCGGCTTCCGCCTGCTGCGCCACTGGAAGGGCGCGGCGGGCGCGCGCCGGCCGCAGGGCATTGCTAACCCGCGAGCTCCCGCCCGGCCGGCTCCTCCTGCGGCGCGCGCCAGCGCAGGCGTGCGCCCAGGGCGAGATGGTCGGACAGGGGTTCGGGAATGACGGTGACCTCCTGGATGTCGAGATCTTCGCTGGCCAGAATGTGATCCAGGGCCACCACGGGACGCCAGCTGGGAAAGGTCACGGGACAGTGCTGCGGCGCTTGCAGATGGGTGTGGCTCAGGAGCCAGGCCATCTCCTCGGAATGGGCGACGCAGTTGAAGTCGCCCATGAGCACCACGCTTGGATACTGGTTGACGATCCTGGCCAGGTAGCGCATCTGCAGCAGGCGTGCGCCGCGCCGCAGGCCGAGGTGGGTCACCAGCACCACCAGCAGGCGACCATGCACCCGATAGTGCAGCTCCAGCACGCCGCGGCCGTCCATCAGGCTCGGCAGCCGGTGGCGCAGCACCTTTTCCGTGGGAAAGCGGCTCAGTGCGCTGTTGGTGTGCTGGGCGAAGTGGCCGAGGTCGCGGGTCACCAGCTGCTCCCAGTAGGGGTAGCCGGCCTTGTTGGCCAGGAAATGCGCCTGGTTCAGGTAGCGCGTGCGAAAGGAACCCGCGTCCGCCTCGTTCAGGCCCACGATGTCGTATTCGCGAATCTGCCTGCTGATGCGCTCCAGGTTGCGGATCGTCTGGCCATGCGGCATGACGTAGCGCCAGCCGTGCAGGATCATGTGGCGCAAGCGGTGCGAGCCGATGCCTACCTGGATGTTGTAGGTCAGAATCCTGAACTCTTCCGGCTGCGTATCTGCAGATGTGAGCATCGGCGTTCTCATGGAACTTGCAGGATAACCGCTACCCGCCCCAACGCCAAGCGGCCGGCGCACGCCCCGCGGCAAACCTGTTCCGCGATGCTGGCGCCGGGGGCACCCGAACCTGCTGCGTGCAGCAGCAGCTCCGCTTACTATACAAAAGCTCGAGGCCGGAGCCAGCGCTACTTTGGTAGCAAGCATCATCCGTCGTTCGGGGAAATTAAGACCTCCATTGGATAGCCTTTGGCCCGGCACTCGGCATAATGAGCCACAGGCCATAGATGCAGCCCGAGACCCGGAGAAGAAATGCGACTGTGGCACAAGCCCAACTCAGGGAGCCGCAATACCGGATTGACCGGAGCCGCGCAAATTGATAGCTTGCTAGCATTCAACCAGATGCGCTGCGCCCATGACCCGACCGTTTAATCCGGAAAATTTCGGTATCCTGCTGGCCGAAACCGCGCGCGCTTGGCGCAGCAAGCTGGACCAGCGCCTCAAACCGCTTGGCCTCAGTCAGGCCAAGTGGGTGGTCCTTCTGTACCTATCCAAAGACCGCGACGGCATGACTCAGAAGGAACTGGCCGAGCGCATCGGCATCGAGGGGCCCACGCTGGTCGGCCTGCTGGACCGGCTGTCGGCCGACGGCTGGATCGAGCGGCGCGAGGCGGTCCATGACCGGCGCAGCAAGACGGTGCACCTCTGCCCGAAAGCCGACGCCACCTTGGAGCAGATGTGGCAAACCGCCGCGGAACTGCGCGCGGAACTGCTCGACGGCATTCCCGTGCAGGACCTGGCCACCTGCATGGAAGTCATCCAACGCATCAAGGCCCGGACAGAAGAACTCAGCTGAACAACCTGAAGGTCTCCATGCCGGAAACGGAAGCGCACCCGGAAGCAAGGCAACGCCGCCTGCGTGCAGCACTCGTGCCCCTCGGCCGCTCCCGGCGCGGGCGCGTCTGGCTGACCGCCATGGCGGCATTGCTGCTCCTCGCCTGGGCGGGGGCTTGGCTCTACCACCGCGTGACCCACGTCGGTACCGACGACGCGCGGGTGGACGGCGATGTCATCGTGCTCAGCAGCCGCGTGGCCGGCCAACTGACCGATTTGGACATCATCGAGGGCGATCGGATCCGCAGGGGGCAGATCCTGGCCCGGGTGGACGAACGCGAAGCCCGCCTGCAGGTAGCCGCCTTGGAAGCCAAGCTGCAGGCCACCCTGGCGCAGGCGGAGCTGGTGCGCGCCCAAAAGGGCATGACCGGCCAGGAGACCCAGGGCCAGTACGAGAGCCAGGCCAGCCGCCTGAGCGCCGCCGAAGCCACCTTGGCGGAACTCGCGCCGCAGCTGCGCCAGAGCCAGGCCGACTATCTGCGCGCCCGCGAGCTGGCGACCCAGAAAATGATTCCTCAGCAGGACATGGAACACGCCCGCACCGCCTACGAGCAGGTGCAGCAGGCCTATCGCAAGGCCGAAGCGGAGCTGCATGCCGCCCGCGGGACCCTCAGCGCCGCCGGCGGCAGCCGCCGCCAGGTACAGGTGCTGGACCGCCAGCAGGCCGTGCTGCAGCATCAGGCCGACGAGATCCGCGCCGAGCTGCAGCGGCAGCGCGTGAATCTGCAGGAGCATACAATCCGCAGTCCGGTGGACGGCGTGGCGGTGATGACCTTCGTGCAGCGAGGCGAGCACGTCTCGCCCGGCCAGCGCATCGCCATGGTGCTCGACCCGCGCAACATCTGGGTGGAAGCCAACGTCAAGGAAACCCAAATCGCCAAGCTGCGGGTCGGGCAGCCGGTGGACATCCATGTGGACGCCTATCCCGACCGCCGGTTCCGCGGCACCGTCTATCGCATCGGGCATGCCGCCACCAGCCAGTTCGCCCTGCTGCCGGACCCGAACCCGAGCGGCACCTTCACCAAGATCACCCAGCGGCTGCCCGTGCGCATCCTCGTGCAGCAGGCAAACGGTCTCCTGCGGCCGGGCATGATGGTGGAGGTGGACATTGACATCCGACAGCACTGAGGCGTTCTTCGCCCGCTACGGGCCGCGCTACAAATGGCTGGTCACCGCCACCGTGATGATGGGCACCATTTCCACGGTGCTCTCCACCACCATCGTCAACGTGGCCATGCCGGACATCATGGGAGCCTACGGCATGGGCCAGGACAAGGTCCAATGGCTGGCCACCGGCTTCCTGGCGGCCACCACCGCCACCATGCTGCTGAATGCCTGGCTGGTGCACAGCTTCGGGCAGCGCTGCACCTATATCGGCGCCATGAGCCTCTTCCTGGCCGCCTCCGTGCTCAGCGGCAACAGCCCCAACGAGAACCTGCTGATCTTCTACCGCGTCCTCCAGGGGGCCGCCGCCGGCATCCTGCAGCCGTTGGCCATGTACACCCTGTTCCGGGTCTTCCCGCCCGAGGAACGCGGCAGCGCCATGGGCATCTACGGCATCGGCGTGGTGCTGGCCCCTGCCCTGGGTCCGGCCCTGGGCGGGGTGCTGGTGGACAACTTCAGCTGGCATTATGTGTTTTACGTGGCCGTGCCCACCAGCATCGCGGGCATCCTGCTGGCCAATCTCTTCATGCCGGGGCGGGAGGGCGCCGGCCCGCGCGCCGCGCTCGACTGGCCGGGCTTTCTGCTCCTGTCCCTGTTTCTGGCCGCCCTGCTGACCGGCCTGTCCAACGGCCAGCGGGAGGGCTGGACCTCGAACTATGTTCTCTCCCTGCTGGGCCTGGCCGGGACGGCGGGAACGGCCTTCATCATCCGCGAGTTGCGCGCTTCCCAACCCATGGTGGACCTGCGCATCCTCGCCAACGGCCGCTTCGCCGCCGCCGCCAGCGTGGCCTTCATCCTCGGCGTGGGCCTCTTCGGCTCCACCTATCTGGTGCCGCTCTTCGTGCAGACCATCCAGCACCTCACGCCCACCCAGTCGGGCCTCCTGCTGATGCCGGCGGGCTTGGCCCTGGGCGTGGTCTTTCCCATCGCCGGACGCCTCAGCGACCGTCTGGCGCCCCACTGGCCCATCATCGCCGGACTCTTCTGCTTTGGACTATCCTCATACTGGATGGGATCGGTGGACGTGAATACGCCCTTCTGGACTCTGGCCTGGTGGATCCTGGCGGGGCGGATCGGCCTTGGGCTCATCATGCCCTCCCTGAATGCCGGCGCGCTGCGGGCCCTGGACCCGGCGCTCCTCGGCCAGGGATCAGGCGTGATCAACTTCATCCGCCAACTGGGCGGCGCCTTCGGCGTCAACCTGCTGTCCGTTTTTCTGGATCGGCGCAGCTTCTTCTACAGCGATGCCCTGACCGCCACCCAGACGGCGGCCAACAGCGCCACCGCCGAGTTCGCGCGCGCGGTCGGCGGGCTGCTCGTACAGGCCGGCACCCCGCAGGACCTGCAGCTGCCGGGCGCTCTGTACTACCTGGGCCGGACCATCTACCTGCAGGCGAGCACCATGGCGTTCCGGGACAGCTTTCTCCTGGTGGCGCTGGTGTTCTTCGCCGCCATGCTCCCGGCCTGGCTCATGGGTCGAACGAAGGAGGCGTGACATGTACCAGACCATACTGCTCTGCTACGACGGCACCCGGGAAGGCCGCCAGGCCCTGCGCGAAGGCGCGGACATGGCGGTTCGCTGCCGGGCCCAGAAAACCCACCTGTTGGCGGTGATGCGGCTGCTGCCCGCCGTGGCGGTGGTGGACGGCGTCATTCCGCAGGAAATCTTCACCCATGAGCAAGAGCTGGCCCGGGAGATCCTCGACGAGGGGGTGGCCAAGCTGCGGGAGCGCGGGCTGGAGGCGGAAGGCCATCTGGCCTTCGGCGAGCCCGTGGAGCAGATCGCGGCCACGGCTCGCCATCTGCGGGCCGACCTGATCGTGCTCGGCCACCGCAACCGCAGCCGGCTGTCCATGTGGTGGCGCAGCTCGGTCAGCGCCTCCCTGGTGGAACAGGCGCCCTGCAGCATCCTGGTGGCGGTGACGGACTGAACGTAAGCCGGGCAGCAGCCGTGGCGGGGCCCGGTAGCGCCAATGGGATGGGAACGGCTGCAGCCGCGAGCACCCGGCCGGGCCGGACGAAGCATCATGTCCCGCATCACGCTGCCGATGCCTATGCGATCGCAGAGGCGGTGCAAGGGATTGAGCGGACGGAACCCGCAGGGGGCAGGTGTCGGCAGCGGCCCGACAGCGGGTGGCTTTGCCGCCGGCTTTCCGGCATCCGATCACTCGCGGGCGAGCCCGCGCCTGCAGGCCCGGCCCAGACGCTCGCGCTCCTAAATCCCCAGGTTCCGCCAGATGCTGGCGGTCGGCTCGGCCTGGTTGAGGGTATAGAAATGCAGGCCCGGCACGCCTTGGCGCAGGAGGTCCTCGCACTGGCGGGTGACCACCTCGATGCCGAAGGCGCGCTGCGATTCGAGGTCGTCGCCGTAGGCTTCCATGCGCTCGCGGATGAAGCGCGGGATCTCGGCGCCGCACAGGGCCGAGAAGCGGGCGATCTGGCCATAGTTGACGATGGGCATGACGCCGACCACCACCGGGATGTCCAGCCCCCGGCGCCGCAGGTCGTCGACGAACTGATAGTAGGCGTTGTTGTTGTAGAAGTATTGGGTGATGGCCACGTCCGCCCCGGCCTCGGCCTTGCGCACGAAGTTGTCCAGGTCCGCCAGCGGATCGGGCGCCTGGGGATGCGCCTCGGGATAGGCGGCCACGTGAATCTCGAAACCACCGAAATCCTTGATGAAGCCCACCAGTTCGTTGGCAAAGCGGAACTCGCCGGGCGTGTCCATGCCCTCGGGCAGGTCGCCGCGCAGGGCGACGATGCGCCTGATGCCTTGGGCGCGGTAGCGCTCCAGGATCTCGCGCACGCCCTCCCGGGTGGAGGCGATGCAGGACAGGTGCGGCACCGCTTCCAGGGGATACTCGTCCTGGATCAGGCGCACCGTGTCGAAGGTGCGCTCCCGGGTGGACCCGCCCGCTCCAAAGGTGACGGAAGCGAAGGCAGGCTTGAGCGGCAGCAGCTCGGCGATGGTCTGCCGCAGCCGCGCCTCGCCCGCGGCGTTCTTCGGGGGAAAGAATTCGATGGAATGCTCTGTCATGGCGAACTCGTGAAAGGTGATTCGTGAAACGTGACAACCATGCTGGACCGGGAGGCGGGCGTCGCGCCGCACCCCGGTCGCATCACGGATCACGAGTCATGCTTCACTGATCAATACCGGTAATGCTCCGGCTTGAACGGGCCTTCCTTGGCGACGTTCAGGTACTTGGCCTGCTCGTCGGTGAGCTCGGTCAGGTGCACGCCGAGCTTCTTGAGGTGCAGGCGCGCCACCTTTTCGTCCAGATGCTTGGGCAGGGTGTAGACCCGCTTTTCGTACTTGCCCTGCTGGGTCCACAACTCGATCTGAGCCATCACCTGGTTGGTGAAGCTGTTGGACATGACGAAGCTCGGGTGGCCGGTGGCGTTGCCCAGGTTCAGCAGACGCCCCTCGGAGAGCAGGGTGATGCGCTTGCCGTCGGGGAAGATCACGTGGTCCACCTGCGGCTTGATGTTGTCCCAGGACAGGTCGCGGATGCTCGCCACGTCGATCTCGTCGTCGAAGTGGCCGATGTTGCCGACGATGGCCTCGTTCTTCATCTGCTCCATATGCTGGCGGGTGATGACCCGGGTGCAGCCGGTGGCGGTGATGAAGATGTCGCCGATGGGCGCGGCCTCGTCCATGGTGACCACCTGGTAGCCCTCCATGGCCGCCTGCAGCGCGCAGATGGGGTCGATTTCGGTGATCAGCACGCGGGCGCCCTGGCCGCGCAGGGACTGGGCACAGCCCTTGCCCACATCACCGTAGCCGGCCACCACGGCCACCTTGCCGGCGATCATCACGTCGGTGGCGCGCTTAATGCCGTCCAGCAGGCTCTCGCGGCAGCCGTAGAGATTGTCGAACTTGCTCTTGGTGACCGAGTCGTTGACGTTGAAGGCGGGGATGCCGAGCTTGCCCTCCTTCATCATCTGGTAGAGGCGGTGCACGCCGGTGGTGGTCTCCTCGGAGACGCCCTGGATATCCTTCAGGAGCTCCGGGTGCTTCTCATGCACCAGCAGGGTCAGATCGCCGCCGTCGTCCAGCAGCATGTTGGGCGTCCAGCCGTCCGGCCCGAAAATGGTCTGCTCCACGCACCACCAGTATTCCTCCTCGGTCTCGCCCTTCCAGGCGAAGACCGGCACGCCGGTGGCGGCGATGGCGGCGGCCGCATGGTCCTGGGTGGAGAAGATGTTGCAGGAGGACCAGCGCACCTCGGCGCCCAGGCTGGTGAGGGTCTCGATGAGCACCGCGGTCTGGATGGTCATGTGCAGGCAACCGGCGATGCGCGCGCCCTTCAGGGGCTGGCTGGCCGCGTATTCCTCGCGCAGGGCCATCAGGCCGGGCATCTCCGTCTCGGCGATGCGGATTTCCTTGCGGCCCCAGTCGGCCAGGGACATGTCCTTGACTTTGAAGTCGGTGAAGTTCTGGTTGATCACAGCGTTCATTACGCATTCTCCCCATGAATGAACGAGCGCCGTTGCATTGAACCCGGTCCTCTCTGAGCCTGGCAGGACTGACGCCTGTTGCAACGCTCCTCAGACAGGACACCCCGCCGCGCCGGCGGCGGAGTACTGTTTACGCGCCCACCGCCTCGCGGGACTTCAGGCCGGCCGCGTCCCGCAGGGCTTCGGCCTTGTCGGTGCGCTCCCAGGTGAACTCGGGCTCCTCGCGGCCGAAGTGGCCGTAGGCCGCGGTCTTGCCGTAGATGGGACGCAGCAGGTCCAGCATCTGGATGATGCCCTTGGGCCGCAGGTCGAAGTGCGCCCGCACCAGCTCGGCGATCTGCTCGTCAGGCAGCTTGCCGGTGCCGAAGGTGTCCACCATGAAGCTCACCGGCTGGGAAATGCCGATGGCGTAGGCGATCTGCACCTCGCACTTGTCCGCCAGGCCGGCGGCCACGATGTTCTTGGCCACGTAGCGGCCGGCATAGCTGGAGGAACGGTCCACCTTGGACGGATCCTTGCCGGAGAAGGCGCCGCCGCCGTGGCTGCCCACGCCGCCGTAGGTGTCGACGATGATCTTGCGCCCGGTCAGGCCGCAGTCGCCCACCGGCCCGCCGATGACGAAGCGGCCGGTCGGGTTGATGAAGTAGCGGGTGTTCTTGGTAAGCATCTCCGGCGGCAGCACCGGCTTGATGATCTCCTCCATCACCGCTTCCTTGAGCGCCTCGTAGCCGATGTCCGGGCTGTGCTGGGTGGACAGCACCACCGCATCGATGGCCACCGGCTTGTCGCCCTCGTAGCAGATGGTCACCTGGCTCTTGGCGTCGGGCCGCAGCCAGGGCAGGCGCCCGTCCTTGCGCACCAGGGCCTGCCGTTCGGTCAGGCGGTGGGCATAGTAGATGGGCATGGGCATCAGCACGGAGGTCTCGTTGGTGGCGTAGCCGAACATGAGGCCCTGATCGCCGGCGCCCTGATCCAGATCCAGTCCCGCGCCCTCGTCCACGCCCATGGCGATGTCGGGCGACTGCCGGTCAATGGTGGTGAGCACCGCGCAGGACTCCCAGTCGAAGCCCATTTCCGAGGAATTGTAGCCGATGCGCTTGACCGTTTGCCGCGCCACCTGGGCGTAGTCCACCTGGGCGCTGGTGGTGATCTCGCCGGCAATCATGACGAGGCCGGTGGTGACCAGAGTCTCGCAGGCCACCCGCGCGCGGGCATCCTGGGACAGGATCGCGTCCAGGATGTTGTCGGAGATCTGGTCGGCGACCTTGTCCGGATGGCCTTCGGATACGGATTCGGAGGTGAAGAGGTAGTTGCGCGGCATTCGAGGCCCCCTTGTTCGATAACAAGCAATGAAATCAGGAATATCTACGGCTTTCCCGGCTGTGGGCGAACTATAGCAAAGGTTCGCACCGAAACTGAACGAGATTTTTCATGGCCGCCGGCTGCGTCACACGCCGAAATACTTGGCCTGCGGGTGATGCGCCACAATGGCGGAAGTGCTGTCCTCCGGCCAGAGCTGATCCTCGTCGCCCATGACCACGCCGATGCGCTCGGCTCCCAGCAGGTCCAGGATCTTGTGCTGGTCGTGCAGGTTCGGGCAGGCCGGATAGCCGAAGGAATAGCGGCTGCCGCGATATTCCTGCTTGATCATGGCCTGGATGTCGCGTGCGTCCTCGCGCGCGAAGCCGAGCTCGGCGCGGATCTGCTTGTGGATGTATTCGGCCAGCCCTTCCGCACCCTCGGCGTTGAGCCCATGCCAGTAGAGGTATTCCTGGTACTGATCGCCGTGGAAGAGCTCGCGGGCATGGTCCGCGGCGTGCTGCCCCACGGTCACCAGCTGGAAGGCCACCACGTCCATCTCGCCCGAGTCCACCGGCCGGAAGAAATCGGCGATGCAGCGCCGCCGCGCCGTCTTCTGGCGCGGGAAGGTGAAGCGGGCGCGCTCCTGGCGGCTTTCCGGGTCCGTGTAGACGATGAGGTCGTCGCCTTCGCTCTGCGCCGGAAAATAGCCATAGACCGCCTTGGGCTGCAGAATGCTCTGCGCTTCCGAAGCCGCCACCAGCCGGTTGAAGATGGGGTCCACCTCGGTGCGTGCCCAAGCCTTGTATTCCTGCGGCGACATCTCGGGCGCCTTGAAGCCCCACTGGAATTTATAGAGCGTGTTGCGGTTGATGTAGGGCACGATGGCGCGCAGGGACACGTGCTCGATCACCCGCGCGCCCCAGAAGGGCGGGATCGGGATCGGGTTGTCGCGGCGCACCGGATCGGAGGATTCCACCGCCGGTTGCCGCCCGTGGTCCGCTTCCAATTCGGTCATTTCCCTCTCCTAGCCGGCGCGCCGGGCAGCATCCCAGGCCATGATCTGTTCCATGAGCTTGAGCCCCTCGAAGGCGTCCTTGGCATAGTGCACCCGCTCGGGGTGGCCGTAGGCCGCGCGGCAGTCGTTCTCCACGAAACGGCGGGTCAGCGCCGCGCCGCCCAGCAGCACCGGGATGTCCAGGCCGCGGCGGCGCATCTCCTCCAGATTTTCCTTCATGATTACCGTGGACTTGACCAGCAGCCCGGACATGCCGATGGCGTGGGCACCGCAGTCGCAGGCGGCCTGGACGATGCTGTCGATGGGCTGCTTGATGCCCAGGTTGACCACCTTGTAGCCGTTGTTGGTCAGAATGATGTCGACGAGATTCTTGCCGATGTCGTGCACGTCGCCCTTGACCGTGGCCAGCACCAGGATGCCCTTCTCCTCGCCCTCCACCTTCTCCATGAAGGGCTCCAGGAAGGCCACCGCCGCCTTCATGGTCTCGGCGCTCTGCAGCACGAAGGGCAACTGCATCTGCCCCGACCCGAAGAGTTCGCCCACCACCTTCATGCCGTCCAGCAGGAAGGTGTTGATGATCTCCAGCGGCGGGTACTGCTCCAGCGCCGCCTTGAGGTCATCCTCCAGGCCCTGCTTGTCGCCGTCGACGATGCGCTGGGTGAGCCGCTCCTCGACGGTGGCCGGCGCCGCTTTCTTGGCGCTGGCCACGGTCACGTCCTTGAAGAGCTCCACGAAGCGCAGCAGGGGGTCGAAGCCCTTGTCGCGGCGGTCGAAGATGAGGTCCTCGGCGGCCTCCACGTGCTCCGGCGGAATCTGGTGCAGCGGCTTGATGGCGGCCACGTGGATGATGGCGGCGGTCAGGCCCCGCTTTTGCGCATGGTGCAGGAAGACCGAGTTCAGCACGTGCCGCGCCGCCGGCTTGAGGCCGAAGGAGATGTTCGACAGCCCGAGCATGATCTGGCACTCGGGCAGCTCCCGGCGAATGCGCTCGATGGCCTCCAGGGTGTTGATGCCGTGGCGGCGGTCCTCCTCGACGCCGGTGCAGATGGTGAAGGTCAAGGGATCGTAGATGAGATCCGAAGCCGGCAGGCCGTAGCGCTTGACGGCGAAGTCGTAGAGCCGGTGGGCGATGGCGAGCTTCTGCTCCACCTCCTTGGCCATGCCCTCCTCGTCGATGGTGAGCGCCACCACCGCCGCGCCGTACTTGCGGGCGAAGCCGAGCACCCGCTCCGCCTTCTCCTCGCCGTCCTCGAAATTGATGGAGTTGATGATGGATTTGCCCCCGAGGAGCTTCAGGGCCGCCTCGAGCACCGGCACCTCGGTGGAGTCGATCATGAGCGGCACCGTCACCTGGCCGCGATAGCGGTTCACCACCTCCTGCATGTCCGCGACCTCGGGCCGACCCACGTAGGCGGTGCACACGTCCAGCACGTGCGAGCCCTCCTTCACCTGATCGCGGGCCACGCCCACCATGGCGTCCCAGTCCTCGGCGGCGAGCAGCTCGCGGAACTTCTTGGAGCCGTTGGCGTTGGCGCGCTCGCCGACGGCCAGCACGGCGTTTTCCTGGCGCAACGGCACCTGGGAGTAGAGGCTGGACACGGCGGGCACCCACTCCGGGCTGCGGGCCCTGGGCCGGCGATCGAAGCCGATGGCCTCGCGCAGGGCGCGGATGTGCTCGGGCGTGGTGCCGCAGCAGCCGCCCACCAGATTGACGCCGTCCTCCTCCACGTAGCGCAGCATCCAGTCGGCCAGCTCCCGGGGGCCCAGCGGATAGACGGTCTGACCCTCCACCAGCATGGGCAGGCCGGCGTTGGGCATGACGGAGATCAGGTGCGGCCAGTTCTCGCCGAGCCAGCGCACGTGCTCGGACATCTCGGCCGGGCCGGTGGCGCAGTTCATGCCCATGCCGTCCACCCCCAGGGCGTGGATGGCGGTGGCGGCGGCGGCGATGTCCGTGCCCACCAGCATGGTGCCGGTGGTCTCGATGGTCACCTGGGCGAAGATGGGCACGTCCATGCCCGCCTCGGCGCGGGCGATCTTGCAGCCGTTCACCGCCGCCTTGACCTGCAGGATGTCCTGGGCGGTCTCGATGAGCAGCAGGTCCACGCCGCCGGCGATGAGCCCGCGCGCCTGCTCGGCATAGGAGTCCTCCAGCACGTCGTAGCTGGTATGCCCCAGACTCGGCAGCTTGGTGCCGGGGCCGATGGAACCGATCACGAAGCGCGGCCACTCGGGCGTGGACAGGGCATCGGCCACGCCGCGGGCGATCTGCGCCGCCTTCTCGTTGATCTCAAAGGTGCGCTCGCTCAGGCCGAACTCGGCCAACACCACCTTGTTGGCGCCGAAGGTATCGGTCTCGACGCAGTCGCTGCCGGCATCGAAGAAGCTCTTGTGGACCGCCGCCACCACGTCGGGACGCGACAGGACTAGGACTTCGGAGCAGTTCTCCAGCCCCCAGTAGTCCTTGTCCAGGTCCAGGTCGAAGGTATGCAGGCTGGTGCCCATGCCGCCGTCGGCAATAAGCACCCGCTCGCGCAGGCGTTCCATGAAGGCGCTCATCGGTCGTGGCGAATCTCGGAAGTTGGGAGAAATCGATTTTTGTTTGGGCGAATACGGCGATTCTTAGCTTAGCAGATTCGCCCGGACCAGCTGAATGTATCAAAAGTCGGTGTCTGCGCTAAGCCAGAATTTTTCATCCACAACATGAATGCGCTTCCGGTGGCACACGCCATCGGCAGCACCCCTTGCCAAGCCCGGGGGCGATGCAGCAAGATGCCGGCATGCATCGGCTTTTCCTCCTGCTTCTGGCCCTGTGCCTGCCTTGGGCCCCGGCCCGGGCCGCGATCACGGTCACCGACGACAGCGGCCGGGTGCTCAGCCTGGCGGCGCCGGCGCAACGCATCGTCAGCCTGGCGCCCAGCCTCACGGAAACACTGCTGGATCTGGGTGCCGGCGCCCGCTTGGTGGGCGTGGACGACAGCAGCGTCGCCCTCGTGCCGGGCACCGCCCGCATGGGCGCGCTGGGTCGCTGGGATATGGAGCGGCTGCTGGCGGCACGCCCGGACCTCATCCTCGTCTTCGGCGAGGCCGGACGCGATGCCGCGCTGGCACGGCTGAGCAGCGGCCGGGGCATCCCGGTCTTCTACTCCAACCCGCAGCGGCTGCACGACATCCCCCGCCTCATCGAACAACTCGGCGCCTTGAGCGGCCGGCAGGAACGGGGCCGGCTGCTGGCACGCGAACTCGCCGCGGGACTGGCGCGCCTGCGTCCGCCCGCCGGCCGGATGCCGCTGCGGGTCTTCTATCAACTCTGGCCCAAGCCGCTGATTACCATCAACGGCCATACCTTCCTGAGCGACGCCATCCGCCACTGCGGCGGCGCCAACATCTTCGCCGGCCTGCCGGCCCCGAGCCCCGTGGTCAGCATGGAAGCGGTGCTGAGCGCCGATCCGGACGTGATCCTGGCCGGCGACGACGGCCCCGAGCCATTCGCCCAGTGGCGCCGCTTCCCGCAGCTGACGGCCGTCAAGCACCAGCGGCTCTACCGCCTGGACGCCGACCGCCTGCACCGGCCCGGCTCGCGCATCCTGCCAGGCGTGGCGGCTTTGTGCCAAACCCTGGCTGGAACCCGCTGATGGACACCGTCCATACCAGCATCCTGCCTTGGCAGCGCCGGGAGCGGATCCTCTTCGCCGCGCTCCTGCTCCTCACCCCCCTCTGCTTACTCGCCGGCCTCCTCTGGGGCAGCCAGCCTCTGAGCCCCGACCGGCTCTGGCGGCCCGATCCGCTGAGCCGCGACATCCTGTGGACCCTGCGCCTGCCGCGGGTGCTGACAGCCTTTGCCGTCGGCGGCCTGCTCGCCTTGGCAGGCGCCGTCCTGCAAACCCTGCTGCGCAATCCTTTGGCGGATCCTTACATCCTCGGGCTCTCAGGAGGGGCGGCGCTGGCCTCCTTGCTGGCGATGCTGTTGGGCGCGGCCGCACCGTGGCAACCCATGGCGGGTTTTCTGGGAGCACTGGGAACGGCGCTGATCCTCTTCACCCTGGCCCGCAGTCCGCAGCTGCTGCCGGAACGCCTGCTGCTCAACGGCGTCATGCTCGCCGCCGCTCTTGGCGCCGCCCTCGCGCTTCTGCTCAGCATCAGCCCGGATGCACAGCTGCGCGGCGTGCTGTTCTGGCTCATGGGCGATCTCTCCCAAAGCAATGCCTGGCCACCGGCTCTGGCCATGCTGGCCATAGGGCTCGCGGTGGCCTTGCCTCTGGCCCGCGGGCTGGAGCTGCTGAACCTGGGGGAAAGGCATGCCAGCGCGCTGGGCCTGCCGGTGACGGCACTGCGCTGGGGACTCTTCGCCTTGACTGCCGCGCTCACTGCCACGGCGGTTGCCGTGGCAGGCAGCATCGGCTTCATCGGCCTGCTCGTACCGCACCTGCTGCGCGTGCTCGACATCAGCAGCCAACGCTGGCTGCTGGCAGGAGCGGCACTGCTCGGCGGCGATCTGCTGATCCTCGCTGACACGCTGTCGCGCAGCATCGCCGCGCCCTTGCAGCTCCCGGTGGGTGCCGTGACCGCCTTGCTCGGGGCACCGCTTTTCCTTTACCTGCTGCATCGCCAGCGTCAATGAGCCTGCTCAGCACCGCTCAACTTGCCCTCGACCGCGGCGGCCGCACACTTTACCGCCATCTGGACCTGGAAATCCGGACAGGAGAAGTCTGGGCCGTGCTCGGTCCCAACGGCACCGGGAAAAGCTCTCTCTTGCAGCAGTTGACCGGCCTGCTCCCCAGCCCGCCCGGCGCCATCCGCCTGGCGGGGCGCGCCCTCGGGGATTGGCCATCGCGCGAGCTTGCCCGTTTTCGCGCATTGATCCTGCAAGAGCAGGAGATGGGAGTGCCCATGCGAGTCTGGGACCGTGTACTGCTGGGTTGCCACCCGCATCTGGGCTTGTGGGGGCGGGTTGGCGCAGAGGAACAAGCGCGCGTGCAGGCGGTTTTGGCCACGATGGACTTGTCCGCCCTGGCCGGGCGGCTCCTGCAGGAGCTGTCGGGTGGCGAGCGACAGCGGGTGGCCTTGGCGGCTGCAATGGTCCAGGCGCCCCGACTCTGGCTGGCAGATGAACCCAACAATCATCTGGACCCGCGCCACCAGCTGCGATGGATGGAATGGCTGCGCCAGCGGGTGATTACCCAAGCCGGTGCAGCCATCGTCGCGCTGCACGACGTCAATTTGGCCGCCCGTTTCTGTGACCGGATCCTGCTGCTTTTCCCCGACGGCAATCATATCCAGGGAGACCGGAGGCAAGTCCTGCAGGCCAGTGTGCTGACGTCGCTCTACGACTGTCCGGTCGGCCAAGTCGACGGACCCGGCTTTCCGGTTTTCTACTGGGGCCGGCCCGGGCCTGACTGATCAGCCCATGGCCGACCTGAGATTGTTCGAGGCCGAAGTGGGCTGTCCGCCAAGCGGCTCCGTCGACTCCCGCCTCACGCAGTTTCTCTGCAAGATCCAATCGTGGCAGGCCGCGGCCGGCATCGGACGGCCGAAGTAATATCCCTGCAGGACCTCCACGCCGATCTCCCGCAGGATTTGGGCACTCTCGCCGTCCTCCACCCCTTCCGCCACCAGGCACAAACCCAGGGCATGCCCCATGTCAGCAATGCTCTGAACCATGCTGCGACCTCCTGCCGTCTTGATCCGCCGCACGAAGGAGAGGTCGATCTTGAGCTCGTTCACGGGCATTTCATGCAAGTGCGACAGCGCGGAATAGCCCGTGCCGAAATCATCGAGGGAGATGACGAAGCCCGCCTTGGAGAGTTCGGCCAGGCAGGCGGCCGCCTGCCCGGCATCCTGCATGGCCAGGCTTTCGGTAACCTCCAGCGTCAATTGCCGGGGCTGGATGGCGTGCTGCTCCGTCAGCCGCAGCAGCATGTGGACGAAATCCGGCGAGAACAGTTGCCGCTTTGAGATGTTGACCGACAAGCGCAGCGACAATCCCTGCTCCTGCCAGCGCCTCAGTTGCGCCAGAGCCTGCTCGATCACCTGCTGGCCCAGCGCATGGATCAGGCCCAGGCATTCCGCCATGTGCACGAAAGTGCCGGGACCGACCCAGCCATGCTTCTCGTCATGCCAGCGGGCCAGTGCCTCGAGTCCCTGGATGCAGCCGCTCCTGGCATCCACCAGGGGTTGGTAGTGCACCTGTATCTGCCCCTGCCTGACGGCGGCACGCAGACGCGATCCCAGATCGAACTCCTTGTCTACCAGTCCTTGGCTTTGCAAGCTGGAAAACAGCTGGATGTTGTTGCGCCCCTGGGATTTGGCGTGAAAGAGCGCCTTGTCGGCCTGGATGAGCAGCGCCTCGCAGCTTTCCGCATCATCCGGGAACATGGCAGCCCCAATGCTCAGGGAGATGTAGGCATCCACATCTTCCAGGAAGAGTTTCTTATGCACGCTTTCCAGCAGGCGCTCTCCCAAGGCGCGGACGCTGTCCAGGTTGTCTGCTTCCGGAACCAGAATGACGAACTCATCGCCGCCCCAACGCGCGAGAGTGTCCGATTCGCGCAACGACTCCTGCAGGCACTTGGTAACCGCCAGCAACAGTTGATCGCCCGCCTTGTGGCCGTAGACGTCATTCACCTGCTTGAAGTTGTCGAGATCCACGAACATGAGGGCCACGCGTTGGCTCATCCGCCTGGCCTGGCAGATGGCGCGATCCATCCGGTCTTCCAGCAGGATGCGGTTGGGCAGGCCGGTCAGGGCATCATGCAGGGCCATCTGGGTAATGCGCTTTTCCTGCAGGTAGGATTCGGTGATGTCACGCAGCACC
This sequence comes from Thermithiobacillus tepidarius DSM 3134, assembly GCF_000423825.1. NCBI lineage: Bacteria > Pseudomonadati > Pseudomonadota > Acidithiobacillia > Acidithiobacillales > Thermithiobacillaceae > Thermithiobacillus > Thermithiobacillus tepidarius. The sequence continues at coordinate 23,993 of NZ_AUIS01000018.1, read as the reverse complement.
CCCCGGATACCCTGGATCCGGCCTTCCTGCCGATGCAGGGTGAAGCGGCCTTCGACCCAGCTTTCCCCTCCATCCTGCCGTTGCAAGCGGAAGCGGACGCTCACCGTATCCTGCTCGCCGCCCCTGAGTTTCGCGAGCCCTTCCTCCAGCAATGGCCGGTCATCCCGTTCCAGGTAATCGGCCAGGCAGGTGTCCGGCTGGCCGGTGATCAGCCCCGCGCTGCCTCCCAGCAGCTTGCCCCAACAATCGGAGACTTGGACGATGCAGCCGCGCAAGGACAGTTCGATCACCACCTCGTCGAAGAGACTCAGGGTGTTCAGGTAATCCGCGCGCGCCTCGGCGGCGGCGCGCGCCTTGTTCAATTCCGTGATTTCGTCGAGTTCGCTGCGGAAGCGGAGGAGTTTCAGGCTCTTTTCTATGATGCAAAAGCCGGTGGCGGCAGAGATGAGCAGATTGACGCCAGCGAAAGCCAGGAGAAAGATCCAGATCCAGCGCTGATCGGGATGCAGGTAGAAGAGGATCCCGCAGGCGGTAACGTATACGCCGATGATGGTCCGGATGGTGGGTTCGATGTAAGGCAGCTTGCGCTCGTTTTGTTTCGGCATATCCACTCTGTTAGACAAAGCTTATCGTTGTAGTACTGGCCATGCGGGGAGGGGCTCCCGAGCCAGATCCTCGTTTTTCAATGATAGACGAAAAAATTCCGCCGCTACCGAACGGTCCTCTCGCGGCAGACCGGCCAGGCTGCCTGCACTCCGGCTCAAGGGGCTTCGTAATCGGCCGCAAGAACGGTAGTATGGGAGCCGCATATGCAGCGGACACCCGATGGCCGAGCCCACCCAAGGAAGCGAAGCGGCCTTTCGTGCTCCAGCGCCTGCGGCCGCGTCGACACCTGCTGCGGTGGCTTGGGCCTGCCGATAGGCTCGGCCGGCATCCCCGTCTGGACGGCTCATGGCCAGAGCGGCAGATTTATCTGCTGGACCGCTGCCGCAACGTGGTGGCAGGCTATGCGAGGCTACCCCGCTTTAACTGGCCGGACGAATTTTTGGGAGCGAGACATGGGTCACCGCCTGAGCAAGATTTACACCCGCACCGGTGACGACGGAACGACCGGGATCAGCAATGGATCGCGCCTGCCCAAGGACCACCCGCGCGTGGCCGTGATGGGGTCAGTGGACGAGCTGAATGCCACACTCGGCATGGTGCTCGCGGAAGCGGTTCCCAAAGATGTGCGGGAGGTGTTGAGCAGCATCCAGCACGAACTTTTCGACTTGGGAGCAGAACTGAGCTGTCCCGTCCTGCCGGCAGATGAGGAAGCGACCAAAGCAAAGTTTCGCATCCAGACGCGCGCCGTGACTTGGCTGGAGGAAACCCTGGATCATTACAATGAGCAGATGTCACCCTTACAGGAATTCATCCTGCCCGGGGGCACACGCGCCGCCGCAACGTGCCACTTGGCTCGCACGGTATGTCGCCGCGCTGAGCGGGAATTGGTTACGCTGGCCCGCACAGAAACCGTCAATCCGAACAACATCACGTATTTGAACCGGCTCTCCGATCTGCTCTTCGTGTTGGCGCGAGTGCTGAACGGCCATGGCCGGGATGATGTACTCTGGCAACCGGGCCGGCACCTCGGCTAGAGCTGCCCACACCCTAAACAGCGAACGCTCACCCCAAAGTTTCCAGTCACCCTTATCGATAAACATGCCCGAGACCACTCCCTCAAAACCCTGGTGGCGCCCAGGCCGCCACTGGATGCCTCACTGGAGCACCTGGCTGATGATCGCGGCCGTCGCCTATCTGTGGTGGCGCCCGCCGGCCTGGATCAGCGACCCCATGACGCCGGCGCCGCCCATCCGCGCCCAGCTCCTGGACGGCCGGAACTTCGATCTTGCCCAGCATCGCGGACAGGTGGTCCTGATCAACGTCTGGGCCCCCTGGTGTCCGCCGTGCCGGCGGGAAATGCCCGCCATGGCCGACTATTACCGCGCCCACCAGCACCAGGGCTTCACCATCCTGGCGTTGGCCGACGACGAGCTCGCCGCGGTGCAGGACTTCGTCGCCGCGGAAAAGACCCCATTTCCCGTCGCCCTGCTGAGCACCGCCGAAGGCACCGCGGGCCTGGGCGAAATCAACCGCATTCCCACCTCCTTCGTGGTGGACCGGCAGGGCCGCATCGTGCACCGGGTGACCGGCCCCTTGCATCCGGGGCGACTGAAAAGCTTGATCGATCCCTTGTTGTAGGGTAGGGTTCCCTGAACCGACTTCCTCCCAGAATGGAAGCGGCACAAGAACAAGGAAGGAACACATGTCCCACGCCACCAGCCTTGGCGCCTGCCTGCGCGCCCTGTCCCTGCTTGCCGCCGTCGCCCTCAGCGGCTGCGCCAGCCTCACCACCGGCCCCCAGACCGCCGCGAGCCGCGCGCCGGACGGCTACGCCCAACTGCCGCAGGCCAAGCCGGAAGTGGTCAGCTACGCTCTGAGCCTGCAGGGCACGCCTTACCGCTACGGTGGGAGCTCCCCCCGCGAGGGCTTCGACTGCAGCGGCTTCGTTTATCATGTCTACGGCCAAGACGGCCTGCGCCTGCCGCGCACCAGCAGCGAGATGGCCCGCGCCCTGCCCGCCATTTCAGCGGAACAGCTGCGCCCTGGCGATCTGGTCTTTTTCAACACCAGCGGCCGCCCCTTCTCCCACGTGGGCGTTTACATCGGCAACAACCAGTTCGTGCACGCGCCCAGCAGCCGCAGCCAGCACGTCAAGATCTCCAACCTGAACGAAACCTACTGGAAAGCCCGCCTGGAAGGATTCAGGCGCCCGGAAAGTCCGGGACAAATAGCCGCACGTTAAAGGCCCATCAAACAAAAACGGGCCCTGACGGGCCCGTTGCATTGCGTTGCAGCGCGATTACTGCATGCCGCCCGGCTGCATTCCTCCAGGCTGCATCTGCATCCCACCCGGTTGCTGCATGCCGCCCGGCCGCACTTCGCGGGTCGTCCGCTCCACGGTGACCGTGGTCCGCACTTCCACGCGGCGGTTCTTGGCGCGGCCGGCCGCCGTCTTGTTGGACGCGATGGGCCGGCTCTCGCCGAGCCCTCTGACCTGCATCCGGTCCTCCGCCACGCCCTGCTTGGCCAGCTCGTTCTTGACCGCTTGGGCGCGGCGCAAAGACAGCTTGCGATTGTACTCGATGGTGCCGATGCTGTCCGTGTGGCCATCCACGGTGAAGTTGGCATCCGGATACTTCTGGGCAAACTGGGCGATCTCATCCAGCTGCTGACGCGCCGACGGCTTGATCTTGGCGGAATCGAAATCAAAATTGGCCGCTTCGATCACCACCGGCCGGTGCTCCAACAGGGTGCGCTCCACCTCCGTCACAGGCGCGGGCGCCGGCATCGGCTCGAGTTGCGCGGGCGGCACCGCCGGCGGCAGGGCCGGTGCGGGCGCGGGCGTCGGAGCCGGCGCGGCCACGGGCTGGGGCATGGGCTTGCGGCCGCCCCAGGCAAAGCCGACACCAGCGGTGAGCTTCAAATTATTGAGGACGCCGCCCCGGTCAGCCGGTGTATTCCACAGCATCTGATCCTGGGCATCCACACGCAGATCCAGACTGCGGCCCACGCGGTGCTTGTAGCCAAGGCCCCAAACGGTCATCAGATGCTCGGTGCGCTCGGTGCTTTGCGGAAAGCGGTTGCTGGAAGCACCCACGCCGATGGTCATGAAGGGGGTGCTGTCCCGGTCAAAGGCGTAGAGCACGCCGACCAGGGCACCGGTGAATTGGCCGCGGAAGCGGTCATCGGTCAGCGTCTTGAAAGGCGTGTGCGAATAGTCGAAGTCCAGTTCGGCACCGAAGTGCGGGGCCAGCCGGGTGCCGAGACGCACACCGCCGGTACCGGCATTGTTCTTGCTGCCGAGCCCCAAGAGGGCGTCGCTATCGTAGAAAGTCGCGCCGCCGTAGATGTTGCCGTAAATTTCACCCACCGTGGCGCGATTGCTGCCCACCGGGCTTTGAGCCAAGGCGCTGGTGCTGAGTGTGGCTGCGATCGCGGCCACCAGAAGGGTCGACTTGCGCATAAGATTCTCCTTGTTGGTTCGTGTTTATCAACGATCTTCTGCACTTCAAATAAGCACTGAAAGGCGCAGGAATTTGTGTCATCATTACAACATTCCTTGCCTTTGTCCGGCACTGCCTCGACCAAAAAAATTCTTTGTGCGGCTATAATATGCAAAAGTGAAGCCTTTTTCTACTAGCTAAGGTATTAGGACTGAGGTCGGATGGCTGTGGGCAAAAAGCAGCATCTTTTGTGGATTTAAATATTCCTTTCTTTGACTTCGAATAACGGAGCATTTCCAGAATGGCCAATCTAATTTGCGGTTCGCTGGCTTACGACACGATCATGGTCTTTCCGGATCAGTTCAAGCGCCATATTCTGCCCGAGCAGGTGCACATCCTGAACGTTTCCTTTCTGGTGCCCAGCCTGCGCCGGGAGTTCGGCGGCTGCGCCGGCAACATCGCCTACAACCTGAAGCTGCTCGGCGGCGAGCCGCTCATCATGGCGACGGCGGGACGCGATTTCGGTCCTTACCAGGAATGGCTGGCGCGCTGGGGCATCGATACCCGCCACATCCTGGTCCTCGATGAGCATTACACGGCCCAGGCTTTCATCACCACAGACCTGGACGACAACCAGATCACCGCCTTCCACCCGGGCGCCATGAGCGAGGCCCATCTGACCCAAATCCGGCAAGCGCCGCTCGACGCCGTCAGTTGGGGCATCGTCTCCCCCGACGGCCGCGAGGCCATGCTGCAGCACGCCGCCCAGTTCGCCGAAGCCGGCATTCCCTTCATCTTCGATCCGGGCCAGGGCTTGCCTATGTTCGATGGGCCGGATCTGCTCAACTTCTTCGAGCTGGCCTCGGTGGTTACCGTCAACGACTATGAGTCCAAGCTGATCGAAGCCCGTACCGGGCTGACGGCCGCCCAACTGGCGGAACGGGTGGAAGCGCTGATCATCACGCGCGGGGAGGAAGGCTCATTGATCCTGGCCAACGGCCAGATGCTGGAGGTGCCGCCTGCGCGCCCCGCCCAGGTGCTGGACCCGACCGGTTGCGGCGACGCCTATCGCGCGGGACTGCTCTTCGGCTTGGAACAAGGCATGGATCTGCAGACCACCGCCCGAGTGGCTTCGCTCATGGGCGCCATCAAGATCGAAACCCACGGTACGCAGAACCACACCTTCGCCTGGAGCGAGTTCAGCACCCGCTTTGCGGAAAACTTCGGCTACAGCTGCGAGTAGCCCTCGATAGCGGAGTGGCCGCGGACGCCCTCCGGGAAGCGGGGGCGTTCACGGTCCTGCCGGTCGGCCGCAAGCAGCGCCGGCGTGTCGTGCAAGTCGGCAGGCCATGACCGGGCGCCCCACGCCTTCATCCCTCGTCAACGGGCAGGTCCTCCGCCTCCCAGACCTCGAAGCCGCCCGCCAGGTTGTAAACCTCCTCGAAGCCCATGTCCTGCAGCGTGGCCGTGGCCATGGCGGAGCGGCCGCCGCTGGCGCAGTACAGCACGACCGGCCGGGCCCGCGCATCGCAGAGGGCGGGGTGGCGGTGCCGGTAACCGGGGTCAGCCGCGCCCTCCAGCATGCCGCGCGGCACCAGAATGGCGCCGGGAATATGACCATCCCGATACTCCTCGGGCTCACGCACGTCCACGATCAGGAGTTCATCCCGCGTCCGCGTCCAGTCGTCCAGCGTCTCCGCGTCGACTTCCTGAATCCGGCGGCGCGCCTCCGCCACGTAGTCCCCCAAAGTCTTGGCCATTCTGCCCTCCTTGTTCAAATATCCGGCCACGTTGCTCCTATCTTATGCCCAAGCACCCGCTTTGCCCACCGGATGGACAAGGCGCGCCGCGCCACCTATCTACACCATCAGGGGCATGGCGGCGCCTGGCCGACTGTTGCCCTTTTGCCAAGGAAGTATGTTAGGCTGTTGCCTCAAAAGAGGCCCAAGTGAACGAGACCCGCGCATTCCCATGCACTACCTAGGCCACCACCCCATTCTCGATCGGAAACAGGCACTGTTCGGCTACGAATTCTTCGTCCAGCGCGACAAGGCGGAATCCGCGCCGGACGACGCCGTGCTGGACTCGGCCTCGGTGCTGGTCAGCCTGTTCAGCGGCCTTGGCGCGGAGCAGGTGCTGGCCGACAAGCAGGGTTTCGTCCAACTCGCCCCCGAGCTCCTGGAGGAGGAAACGCTTTCCCTCTTTCCCCGGGACCGCCTGGTGCTCCAGATCAAGGCCGGCGACCAGGCGGACGCGGCCCTGGTCGAGCGCTGCAACGGCCTGCGTGCTCGCGGCTACCGCTTGGCCCTGGACAATTTCACTCCCAACCCGGTCAGTCTGGCGCTGCTGCCCCTGATGGCCTTCATCAAGATCGACGCCCGGCAGGCGGACGCCGAGCGCATGCAAGCCTACAGCAAAGCCCTGCGCCAATTTCCCGCCAAGCTGATCGCCACCCGGGTGGACAGCCCGGCCACGGCACAGTCCTGCCAGGAACTCGGTCTGGATTATTTCCAGGGCTTCTACTTCGCCCGCCCCGGCCTGCTGGAGGACCGCAGCCCGGACAGCAGCAAGCTGACCATCATCCAGATCCTGAACCAGCTCATGGGCCAGGCGGAGATCGATGCCCTGGAGGAAAGCATCAGCCGCGATGCCGCTCTGTCCTTCAGGCTGCTGCGCTACATCAACTCCGCCGGCCATGGGCAGACGCACGAGATCAGCAGCATCCGCCGCGCCCTGGTCGCCTTGGGGCGGCAGCAACTGTATCGCTGGCTTACCCTCATCCTCTTTGCCGGCACCTCGGATGCACCGCCGTCCGCCCTGGTAGCCACCGCCGCCGCCCGCGGGCGCCTGGCCGAGTTGCTCGGCCAGCAGGCCGGCAACGGCCAGTTCAACCAGCGCGACAGCCTCGACCAGCTCTTCATCGTCGGCATGTTCTCGCTGATGGAGCCGTTGCTCAACACCCCTCTGTCGCGCATTCTGCAGGAGCTGCACCTGCCCGAAGCCATCGTAGCCGCCCTGACCCTGCATCAGGGGCCCTACGGCCCCGTGCTGAGCCTGGTGGAAGCCGTGGAGGCCGGCGACACCGACGCCATGCGGGCCCTGGGCGCCCAGCTGAGCCTGACGGGGGACGTCATCAGCAAAACCTACCTGGAAGCCATGGCCTGGGCCGCCACCCTTTAGGAGCCGCCATTTATGCTCGTCTATCCCGAGATCGACCCCGTCGCCATCCAGATCGGCCCCCTGGCCGTGCACTGGTACGGGCTCATGTACGTACTGGCCTTCCTCGCCGCCTGGCTGCTGCTGATCTGGCGGGGACGCAGTCCCTACTGGGACTGGAGCAAGGACGAGATCTCCGATTTCGTGTTCTATGCCGCGCTCGGTGTCGTGCTGGGCGGGCGGCTCGGCTACGTGCTCTTCTACAACCTTCCCTACTACCTGGCCCACCCGCTGGAGATTTTCGCCGTCTGGCAGGGCGGCATGTCCTTCCACGGCGGCATGCTGGGCGTCATCGTGGCGGGATACCTGTACACCCGCAAGCTCGGCAAGAGCTTTCTGCACTCGGCGGATTTCATCGTGCCTGTGGTGCCCATCGGCCTCGGCTTGGGGCGTCTCGGCAACTTCATCAACGGCGAGCTTTACGGCCGGGTGAGCAGTGCGCCCTGGGCCATGGTCTTTCCAGGCGGCGGACCTTGGCCGCGCCACCCCTCGCAGCTCTACGAGCTGCTCCTGGAAGGTGTTCTGCTCTTCCTGCTGCTGTGGCTCTACAGCGCTCGGCCGCGGCCGCGCGGCGCGGTCTTCGGCCTGTTCCTGGCGGGCTACGGCACCTTCCGCTTCCTGGTCGAGTTCACCCGCGAGCCCGATGTGCAATTGGGTTTCATCGTCGGCGACTTCACCATGGGCCAGCTGCTCAGCCTGCCCATGGCGATCCTGGGCCTGGCCATCATGGCCTGGGCCTACAAAAAGCACGGGGCGGCCCAAAGCCGCCCCGCCTGAGCGCTCCCGTCGTCTGCTTTTTACTGCAGCAGGTTCTCCTCCGGCGCCACGAAATTGAGCCTGGCATCCAGCAGCAGGATGCCCGGCGCCCCGTCCTCGACGGCCCAGGGCAGCAAGCGGACCTGCACGGCATCCGACAGGCGCTGCGCCCCGTCGAGGTAGGCCCCGGCAGCCACTCTCAGCGTCATCTCGTCCGGCTCGCCGTAGACAGGCCAATCGCGGATGTGCACCGGGCGCGCGCCGGCGAACTCTTCGGGCCGGTAATTGATCAAATCCTGTGCCGTGCTGTAATCGGGGAAGAGCAGCAGGCCATGCATCTCCGGCCCGCCTTGACCGCTCTTTTCCCATATCACCGCGTCGGGAGTGTCGGCCAGGGCCGCGCCCATCTGCTCGCTGAAGAGCAGCCAGGGACGGCCGATCTGCTCGGCGTATGCGCAGGCAGCGGCCTTGATCTCGGCCAGATCCCGTTTCACCCATTCCGCCATGCCCATTTGAAATCCTCCAGATCTTGACTCCTTACAATTTAGATAGGGGCAGCAAGTGCAAGTTTCAAGGGTACCCTCTTGGCCGGAGGGACGATCGGCCCCGCCGCGCGGCTCTATTGCCGGGCCGGGTGCGGTCGGTGCGGAAAAAACCGAATTAACGCACGGATATTGCGCAAGATCCCGGAACATGGCGGAAAGCATGGCGCAAGCACGCCGTCCTGGTTCCGGGATGCCGGATTTCCCTGTCGCCGCAGTACAGACTTTGGTTGTATTGTGCTGACTTTTGTCTTGTAGAATGCTAATTCCGTCCTTTCTCAAAGGAGATATCCGTATGAAACGCAAAATCCTAAATACGCTGGTTTTCGGTTCGGTGCTCGCCGGCTTCCTGACCCTGACCGCCTGCAACACCATGGAGGGCTTGGGCAAGGACGTGCAATCCGGCGGCGAGAAGCTGGAAAACACCGCGGAGAAAGCCAACAAGTAACCGGATGACGGTCCCCTCACGGAAAGCTTCCTGTGAGGGGATGCGGTTCCCTTCCCGTCCGTCGCATCCGGCAGCAAAGTCGCGCCCGACTCTCCCAGGCATGCGCATGATCGTCCCTCGAAATCCGTCTCCCCCGCCAACCCCGGCGCCGTCTTGACGCTGTGCAGCCGCACAGGGACAATGCCTCCTCGACAAAACTCCTATAAGGCAACACGACCTGATCGGAGCGGCAAAAGGGGAGAGGCATGGCCATTCGCAAGGTTTGCATTCTGGGCGGCACGGGTTTCGTGGGCCGCCACATCACGGAAAAGCTGAACGCCAAAGGCATCCGCGTCCGCATTCTGACCCGCCAGCGGGAGAGGCACCGGGACATGCTGGTCATGCCCAACGTGGAACTGATCGAAGCCAATCCGCTCGATCCGGCCGCCCTGAGCGCGTATCTGGAGGGCATGGACGCGGTCGTCAACCTGGTCGGCATCCTCAACGAGCGCCGGACCGGGCGCAAGGATCTGCCCCCGAAGCGGCGCGGCGACTTCCATCAGCTGCACGTGGAACTGCCGCGGCTGGTGGTCAACACCTGCGCCAAGCTCGGCGTGCAGCGGGTGCTGCACATGAGCGCCCTCGGCGCCGACCCGGTGGGCCCGAGCGCCTATCAGCGCTCCAAGGGCCTGGGGCAGGAGATCGTGCGCCAAGCCGGCGAGGACAGCGCCGCACTGGGCTGGTTCACTTACCTGAACGGCCCCAAGCTGGTCTGGGGGCGCGGCCTGCAGGTCACCATCTTCCGGCCGTCCATCATCTTCGGCCGCGGCGACAGCTTCTTCAACCGCTTTGCCAGCCTCCTGCGCCGCATTCCGCTCTTCCTGCCCCTGGCCAAACCCAGCGCCCGCCTGCAGCCCGTGTGGGTGGAGGACGTGGCCGAGGCCTACGTGCGCGCCCTGGAAAACCCCCGCACCTTCGGCCAGATCTACGACCTGTGCGGCCCCAAGATCTACACCCTGCGCGAGCTGGTCGAATACACCCGCAGCCTGATCGGCAGCCATAAGGCGGTCCTGAACCTGCCCGACTGGATGGCCTACGCCCAAGCCGGCGTGCTGGAGCATCTGCCCGGCAAGCTGCTCACCGGCGACAACCTGCGCAGCCTGTCCGTGGACAACGTCTGCACCGGCGAGAGCTTCCCGGCCGTCTTCGGCATCCAGCCTACCCCCGTGGAAGCGGTGGTGCCGACCTACCTGGGCAAGAAAAGCCGCACCGAGCGCCTGTCCCGCTATCGCCATGGCGAGCGGGAAAAGGAACTATAAACCGCCGGCTCGTCCGCGCCCGCCGAAGCCGGGCAGCGGGCCCGACAGCTCCCGACCCAGGGCCAGCACCTTGAAAAGCTCGCCCATCTCGCTCGGCAGGGTCAGGCGCTTGACCTGGTTGGCCAGCGCCATCTGCACCGCCGGATCCGGCGACAAGGAAGCCATCAGCACCTCCTGCAGGCCGGCGTCCAGCAGGAACTGGGCTTGGCTGGCGTAGCCCAGCAGCGTCAGCCCGGCCCTCTCGCCTGCCGCCGCCATGGCGGAAAAATCCACGTGCGCCGTGATGTCCTGCAGGCCGACCAGCCTCAAGGGGTCGCCATGGGCATGGTGCCGGTAGTGGCACATGAGCGTGCCCATGCTGCGCTGGGAGTGGTAGCACTCGGCGGCGGGGAAGCCGTAATCCACCAGCAGCAGCGCCCCCGTCCGCAGGCGCCCGCCCAGGTCGGCGATCCAGGCCTCGGCCGCCAGATTGACTTCCGACTGATAAGGCGCGGCCAGACGCGGCGCAAGCTGCGCCAGGCGCTCGGCCAGCGCCCCGATCGGCGCCGCCCGGTCCCAGGCGAAGGCCCCCCCCGCCCAGCGCACCGTGCGCTCCCACGCCTGCCCGCTCTCGTCCAGTTCGAAGGCGTGCACCGGCATGGCATCCAGCACCTCGTTGCCCAACACCACCCCGGTGATGCTCGCCGGCGGCTCGTCCAGCCACTGCACCCGCGCCAGCAGATGCGGCACCCGGCTCTCCAGGCGCTGGCGCTGGCGCGCGCGCAGGTCGGGGCTCACCTCCAGGATGAGGTAGCGCTCGGGCAGACGCCCCAGCCGTTCCAGGGCCGCCAGCAGGTCCGCCGCCAGGGCGCCGCTGCCGGCGCCGGCCTCCAGCACGTCTCCGCCCGCCTGCGCCAGCACCGCCGCCGCCGTATGGGCCAGAGTGCGGGCGAAGACGTCGCCCAGCTCCGGCGCGGTGACGAAATCCCCGCCGATGCCGAAGCGCGTCTGTCCCGCCACGTAATAGCCAAGGCCCGGCGCATAGAGGGCCAGATGCATGAAGCGGTGGAAGGGGATGGCGCCGCCCTGCTGCGCCATATCGGCACGGATGAGCGCCGCCAGCGCCGCCTCGTGGGCGCGCTCCTCGGCGCCGGGCTCGGGCAGTTGCGGGGGCTGGCGCAGGTTGACTGGCGAGCCCGAGTTGAGACAATGGGGAGAATCAGACATGGCCTTTTCCGGAGACGATCATGGCAAATAGGCAGGCGGAGCAACGAGTGGCCTTCATTACCGGCGCGGCCAAACGGGTCGGAGCGGGCATCGCCGAGCACCTCGCCGCCCGGGGCATGCGCCTGGCCATCCATTATAACCGATCCCGCGCCGAAGCGGAGGCGCTGGCGGCCCGGCTGAGCGCCGATCACGGCATCGAGGTCCTCACCTTGCAGGCGGACCTGCGCGACGTTGCCGTGCTACCGCTGCTGGTGGACAGCGTGCTCGACCGCTTCGGTCGCCTGGATGCCTTGGTCAACAACGCCTCGGCCTTCTACCCCACCCCGGTCGACGAAGTCAGTCCCGAGCAGTGGGACGACCTGCTCAACACCAATCTGCGCGCGCCCTTCTTCCTGGCCCAGGCGGCCGCCGCCGCCCTGCGCGACAGCCAGGGCGCCATCGTCAACATCGCCGACATCTACGGCGAGCGCCCGCTGGCCAACTACCTGCCCTACAGCGTGTCCAAGGCCGGGCTCATCATGCTGACCAAGGGGCTGGCCAAGGACCTGGGACCGGCCATTCGCGTCAATGCCGTCGCCCCGGGCGTGGCCCTGTGGGCCGAAGGCAAGCACCCCGCCGAGGGCACGCGCCAGGGTATCCTGGCCAAGACCGCCCTCAAGCGTGCCGGCAGCCCCGCGGACGTGGCTGCGGCAGTGGCTTTTTTCCTGCTCGATGCGCCGTACGTCACGGGACAGGTGCTGGCGGTGGATGGGGGGCGCGGCGTTTATTGAATCATGACTCGCGATTCGTGAATCGTGATTTGAAGCTGGAGCGAATGGGCGGCCCCGTCAGCCCGACGCGCCGGCTGGCTGCAAGCACGGAAGCGGGCACGGCAGGAGCATCCCCTCACGATCAACGGCACCGGCCGCCACCACATCCGGATCTGCCCGCGCCGACGGCAGCTGAACGGTGACCCACCGCCCCATCAACCCTCCACTCTTAGCTCCACAGCCCGCAATCCGCCGAGCTGCCCCCGATCAAAATGCAGCCAGTGCCAGGCCAGCGTCCGGCCGGTGGCCGGATGCACGAAATCCGGCGCCAGGTCGCTCAGAGGCTTGAGCACGAAGGCGCGGGTGAGAATGTCCGGGTGGGGCAGCCTGGGATCATCACCGAGCCGGTCATCGTAGAGCAGCAAGTCCAGGTCCAGCGGAAAGGTGCGCTCCCGCCGCTGCACCCGGCCGCAACGGGCCTCGATTTCGCGGAAGCAGGCGCGCAGATCGGCCGGCGCCATGGCGGTGCGGAAGCCGGCCACCAGGTTGTAGAAAGGAGGGCCGCCGAAGCGGCTGTCCGGGCTTTCGTAGACCGGCGAGAGGCGCACGGGCGCGAAGCGCTCACGCAGGGCTGCCACCGCCAGGCGCAGATGCGCCTCCCGCCCCTCGTTGCTGCCCAGGCCGACGAAGACGGAGGCCGCTTCGCCCGCCTCCGCGCCGGTCTCAGTCACGCTGACCCCGCTCGATCTGCACGCCCACGTCCCGCGAGCCGCGGATGGCGCCCGGCTTGTGCAGGGTGACGCGCACCCAGCGCACGCCGTACTCGTTCAGGACGATGTCGGCGATGCGTTCCGCCAGGGTTTCCACCAACTGGAACTGGGACTCCTCCACGAAAGCGATCAGGCGCTTGGCAATGTCCTTGTAGTTGACCGTATCCTCCACCCGGTCCGTGGCGGCGGCGCGGGCCACGTCGGCGGCCATGTCCAGGTCGATCAGCAGCGGCTGCTTGACCTGCCGCTCCCAGTCGTAGATGCCGATGATCGCCTCAACCTTCAATTCGCGCAAAAAAAGCAGGTCCATGCATCCCTCCTCCTGTGAGGCGGACACTATAAGCGATTCAGACCTTGACGACACCCCCCGCGAACCGTTCCAATGAGCGGATGCAGACCGCCATACTCGTCGTCGTCGCCTATCTCATCGGTTCCATCACCACCGCTGTCCTGGTCGCCCGCGCCCTGCGGCTGCCCGACCCCCGCAGCCTGGGCTCCGGCAACCCCGGCGCCACCAACGTGCTGCGCATGGCGGGCAAGAAAGCCGCCGCGCTGACCCTGCTGGGCGACCTGCTGAAGGGCGCCATTCCGGTATGGCTGGCCCGCGGCCTGGGGCTGGATGGCTGGGATCTGGCGGCGGTGGCGCTGGCGGCCTTTCTCGGCCACCTCTTTCCCGTTTTCTTCGGTTTCCGCGGCGGCAAGGGCGTGGCCACCGGCCTCGGCGTCTATCTCGCCCTGTCCGTGCCGCTGGCGCTGGCCTTGGCGGCCGTGTGGCTCACCGTGGCCCTGCTCTTCCGCATCTCCTCCCTGGCCGCCCTGAGCGCCGCAGTGAGCGCGCCGCTGCTCAGCCATTGGCTGCTGCCGGGTGCGCCCTACCTCACCCTGGCCATGGTGCTGGCCCTGCTGCTTCTATGGCGGCATCAGGGCAACATCCAACGCATCCTGGCGGGAACGGAAAAGCGCATCGGCGAGAAGGCCTGAGTCTGCACAGGCCGGCATCCATTTCCCTGCGCGGGTGAACGCGCTACACTGGCTTGGCGGCACCACCCGACACCAGCCGCGGGAGCACGGGTACTGTGCTGAACTCATCCTTCGACGAGGAGGTCATCATGGCAAAGCTTGTGCGTCTTTTCCTGTGGATCATCCTCGGCGCGGCCATGCTCAACAGCCCCGCCTGGGCTGCCGACAAGGCCGGTTTGTTCGTCAACCTGTCCTCCGATGCGCCCCATCGCGCCGAGATGGCGCTGACCTTTGCGCAACGTCAGCTGAAAAACGGCCATCCGGTGGTCATTTTCCTGAACCTGGAGGGCACCCGCCTGGCCGCTGCCAAGGCAACGCCAAGGGCGGGCAGCAAGGCCCCGGGCATGCTCAAGGCCTTCATCGCCGGCGGCGGCAAGGTGATTGCCTGCCAGCACTGCATGGAACAGTTGGGCATGAAGGACGACGATCTGCTGCAAGGGATAAGGAAGGGCAACCCGGACGTCACCGGCGCCGCGCTTTTCGACGACAGCACCCGGTCGATCAGTTGGTAGCACCCCGGCGTGCGCGCGCGTCGCGGTGAGCGGACCGGCAGCCGGCTGCGCGACTAATCCCAGATGTTCCACTCCTCCATCCGCTCGCGGATCCACTCCGCCAGCTTGATGGCCGGGCGGTAGCCGGGTGAGAGATCCTGGGCGGACTTGGCCGCATCCAGGGCGCGGCGCAGCTTGCCTTGGTGCAGGTAGTAGCGGGCCAGGTTCATGTACGCCAGATGCGGCGCGTCGAAATACTTGGATTTCAGGGCGCGTTTGAGGGCGAAGAGGGCCTCGTCCACCCGGCCGGTCTCCATGAAATAGGCGCCCAGATCGTTCCAGGCATGACCGAACTCGGGATCGAGCTTGATCGCTTTCTTGCAGGCGGCGATGGCGGCGTGATGGTCGCCGCTCTCGGCCAACGCCCAGCCCATGAAGGTCCAGACCACCGCGCTTTCCTCGTGCGTCAGGGAGCGCTGGTAGCAGCGGATGGCTTCCGGCAGCCTGCCCACCTGCTGCCAGTCCAGCCCTTCCCGGAAGTCCTCATCCGACAACACCCGTGCCTGAATCAACGATTCTTCACTGACCGTGTCTCTCATGCGGGAACCCCCAATTGCTCCAATGGCCAGCGGGCCCGCACGCAGAAATCCGGCGAGGCGTGTTCGCCCGCCTGGAGGCGCAGGGCACCGGCCAGGGCGATCATGGCGCCGTTGTCCGTGCAGAACTCGGGGCGGGGATAATAGACCTCCGCCGGCAACTGCTTCAGCCGCTCGCGCAGGCGCCGGTTGGCGCCCACTCCGCCCGCCACCACCAAGCGCTGCAAGCCGCTGTCGCGCAAGGCGCGCTGGCACTTGACGAAGAGCGTTTCCACCACCGCCTCCTGGAACGAGGCGGCCAAATCGGCGACCTGCTGCGGCGTGCCCGGCGCCGTCCATTGGCGCACCTGGTGCAGCACCGCCGTCTTGAGGCCGCTGAAGCTGAAATCCAGCCCGGGCCGGTCGAGCATGGGCCGCGGCAGGGACACCGCCGCCGGGTCGCCTTGCTCGGCCCGGGTGCTGATGGCCGGTCCGCCGGGATAGCCCAGCTGCAGCAGCTTGGCGGTCTTGTCGAAGGCTTCGCCGGCGGCGTCGTCCAGGCTCTCTCCTAATAAAGTATAGCGCCCGATGCCGTCCACGCGGATCAGCATGGTGTGGCCGCCGGAGACCAGCAGGGCGATGAATGGGAAGGGCGGCGGGTCCGGCTCCAGCATGGGCGCCAGCAGATGGCCTTCCAGATGGTGCACGCCGATGATGGGCACGCCCCAGCCGTAGGCCAGGGTGCGTCCCAGCGTGGCGCCCACCAGCAGCGCGCCGATGAGACCGGGGCCGGCGGTCACGGCCACGGCATCGGGCCGCTGCACGCCCGCCTCGCCCAGCACCTGGCGGATGAGGCCGGGCAGACGCCGGACGTGGTCACGCGACGCCAGTTCGGGCACGACGCCGCCGTAGGCCTGATGAATGGGGATCTGACTGAACAAGGCGTGGGCCAGGAGACCGCGTTCCGTATCGAACAGCGCCACCCCCGACTCGTCGCAAGAGCTTTCTATTCCTAATACCTGCATAGCCGCATTGTTGCCCTTGAGCCATTCCGGGTCAATGTCTCCACTGAGACAAGCCCCGGCGGCAAGCGTTCTTGTCCTGGCATCCTGCAAAGGTCGAAGGACAGGGCGGCGTCCATCCGGCCGATCGTACCAAAGTCTTTTGACACTCAAAGGGCACATGCCTATAATCCCGCCTTTCCGGAAAGCCATTGGCGCCAATTTTCAACGAAAGGTGAACGCGATTCATGCCTACTGTTCGAGTGAAAGAAAACGAACCCTTTGAAGTTGCCCTCCGCCGCTTCAAGCGCTCCTGCGAAAAAGCCGGCGTGCTGTCCGAAGTCCGTCGCCGCGAGTTCTACGAAAAGCCCACGGAAGAGCGCAAGCGCAAGGCCGCCGCGGCCCGCAAGCGCACCCTGAAGCGCCTGCGCCGTCAGCAGCAGCGTCTGGTGCGCATGTACTGAAAGCATGAGCCTCAAGGCCCGTATCACCGAAGACATGAAGGCCGCCATGCGGGCCAAGGACAGTGAGCGCCTGCTCACCATCCGCATGCTGCTGGCGGCCATCAAGCAGCGCGAGGTGGACGAGCGCATCGAGCTCAACGACGAGCAGGTGCTCGGCGTCGTCGAGAAGCTCATCAAGCAGCGCAAGGACGCAGCCGGCCAGTATACGGATGCCGGCCGCCAGGAGTTGGCCGACAAGGAGCTCGCCGAAGCCGCGCTGCTGCAGGGCTACCTGCCCGAGCCCCTGTCCGAGGCGCAGATCGATGCCCTGATCGAGGCCGCCGTCGCCGAGACCGGGGCCGAAGGCCCCAAGGACATGGGCAAGGTCATCGGTCAGCTGCGCCCCACCCTCCAGGGCCGGGCGGACATGGGCCAGGTCAGCGCCAAAGTCAAGGCGTACTTAGCCGGTCTTTCCTGAGCCCCTGTCCGGATCCGCCGGGCATTCCTGTCTGGCCATGCACACCCACCTGGACAGTCTCGATCTCCCCGCCCTGCGTGCCCACTGGCTGGAACACGTCAGCCACTGCTACGGCCGCGACCATGTGGCCGCGTTGCAGCCCGCCGCCATCCTGACCGAGGCCCGCGAGCGGCTGCACTGGAGCGAGGCCCTGCTGGACCTTCAGCGCCTGGGCGAGGACCTGCCCGCCCATGCCTTGCCCGACATCCGTCCCCATCTCAGCGCCGCCCAGCGCCCGGGCGCCTGGCTGGAAGCCGGCGACCTGCTGG
The DNA here is from genome assembly GCF_000423825.1 of Thermithiobacillus tepidarius DSM 3134. NCBI lineage: Bacteria > Pseudomonadati > Pseudomonadota > Acidithiobacillia > Acidithiobacillales > Thermithiobacillaceae > Thermithiobacillus > Thermithiobacillus tepidarius. The sequence goes on along the minus strand of NZ_AUIS01000018.1, from coordinate 6,643 downwards.
ACGTCCGCGTCGTGCTGGACGCCCTGCGCGACTACCGCGCCGCCCTGGAACACGCCGCTCCCGAGAACCCGCTGCGTGCCTTGGGCCAGCAGCTGCAAGCGCCCGCCGCTTTGGCGGAGCGGCTGCGCCAAAGCCTGGACGAGGACGGCCAAGTGCGCGACCAGGCCTCTCCGGACTTGGCCCGCCTGCGCCGCCAGATCCAGAGCACCCGCCGCGAGATCCGCAGCCTGCTCCAGCAGCTGCTCGGCCGCGGCGACCTGGCCGATGCCTGGCAGGAGCAGCTCGTCACCCTGCGCGCCGAGCGCTACGTGCTGCCCCTGCGCGCCACCCACAAGGGCCGCGTCAAGGGCATCGTCCATGACCGCTCCGCCAGCGGCGAAACCCTCTTCATCGAACCGCTGGACGTCATCGACCTCAACAACCAGTTGATTACCCAGCAGCAGGACGAGCGCGCGGAAGTGGTGCGCATCCTGCGAGCGCTCACCGCCGCCGTCGGCGAGGCCGCGCCCGCCCTGCTGCCCATGCTGACGGAGATCGGCCGCCTCGACGGCGTGCGCGCCGGCCTGCTGCTGGCGCGCGGCTACGGCGGCGAGCTGCCCGAGATCGACGCCCGCCCGGCCTTCGATCTGCGCACCTTGCGCCACCCCCTGCTCTGCCTGCAGCTGGGACCGGGCCAAGTGGTGCCCGCCGATCTGGCGCTGGGCGAGGCGCTGCGCCAGCTGATCGTCACCGGTCCCAACACTGGCGGCAAGACCGTCCTCCTGAAAAGCGTGGGCCTCGTGCACGTCATGGCCTACCTGGGCCTGCCCATTCCCGCCCGGGGGCGCTGCGGCTGGTTCGGCCGCATCCTGACCGTCATCGGCGACGAGCAGAGCATCGAGCACAACCTCTCCACCTTTTCCGCCCAGCTGCTGCGGCTGCGGCTGGTGCTGGAGCAGGCCGACGCCGACAGCCTGGTGCTCCTGGACGAGCTCGGCTCCGGCACCGACCCGCGCGAGGGCGGGGCCCTGGGCACGGCCGTGGCCGAAGCCCTGTGCCAGCGCAACAGCCTGAGCCTGATCACCACCCATCTGGAGGCCCTCAAGCACTACGCCCTGAATCGCCCCGGCGTGCAGGTCGCCAGCATGCGCTTCGACGTCGAGGCCCTGCGCCCGACCCACCAGCTGCAGTTGGGCCGCAGCGGCGAAAGCCACGCCATCGACATCGCCCAGCGGCTGGCACTGCCCGAGGAGATCACCGGGCGGGCGCGCGTCCTGCTGCAAGAGCAGGAAAGCGCCGTGGACCGGCTGGTGCGCGAGCGGGATCGCATTCTGAACGAAGCCGCCGACGCCCGCCAGGCCGCGGCCGCGGCCGAAGCGGCGACAACCGCCGCTCGGCAGGCCGCCGAAGCGGACCGCCAGGCCGCAGCCGCCGCCCGCGAGCGCGCCTACGAAGAGGCGCGGCGCGAGTGGCAGGATACCCTCGGCCAGGCGCGACGCCAGGTCAAGCAGCGCATCCAGCAGCTGAAGACCGGCCGCGACACCACCGGCGCCGCCCAAAGCCTGAATGAACTCGATGCCCGCTTCCAGGGCAAAAAGCCCGCCACCCGGCCGCAGCAACCTTCTCGCCTTCCCCAGCCGGGCGACGTGGGCCTCTTCCACCCCTACCGGCTGCCGGCCACGGTGCTGCAGGTGGATGCCGAGCACAATCGCATCCAGGTGAGTGCGCGCGGCAAGCAGCTCTGGGGCCGCCTGGACCAGTTCGAGCCCAAGAGCGGCCTGCAGCTGCCCAAAGAGGAGCGCGCGGCCACCGTCAGCCGGCCGGCCGCCGAACCGCGCCTGCAGCTGGACCTGCGCGGACAACGGCGGGACGAGGCCGAAGAGAATCTGCTACGCTACCTGGATGAGGCGCGCGCCCACGGCTTGACCCAGGTCAGCATCCTGCACGGCACCGGCAACGGCGTGCTGGCCGAGATGGTGCGCGCCGTACTGCGGGCCGACCCGCGCGTCAAGTCCTTCGCCATGGCCCGCCCGGAACGAGGCGGCGCGGGCGTGACCGAACTGGAACTCAGCTGATGGGCCTGATCCCCCAATCCTTCATCGACGAGGTCCTGGCGCGCACCGACCTGGTGAACCTCATCGATGCGCGCGTGCCGCTGAAGAAGGCCGGCAAGGACTACGTGGCCCGCTGCCCCTTCCACCAGGAAAAAACCCCCTCCTTTCACGTCAGCCCCGACAAGCAGATCTACTATTGCTTCGGCTGCCATGCCCACGGCAACGCCATCCGATTCCTCATGGAATACGAGCGGCTGTCCTTCCCGGAAGCCATCGGCGACCTGGCCCAGGCCGCGGGACTCCCCCTGCCCGCCGACAACGGCAAGACGGTGGCCAGCACGGAAAGCCATCGGGATCTGCTGGAACAGCTGGAGGCCGCCACCCGTCTCTTCCAGCAGAGCCTGCGCGAGTCGCCGCAAGCCCGGGAGTACCTGCGCCGGCGCGGCCTCGACGACGCCACGATCGAGCGCTTCGCCCTGGGCTATGCCCCGGCCCGCTGGGACTTTCTCCTGCAGCAGCTCGGCAGAAACCAGAGCGGACGCGAAAGGCTGCTCGCCAACGGGCTGGTCGTCGCCCGCGAGCGGGGGGACGGCTACTACGATCGCTTCCGCGACCGCATCATCTTCCCCATCTGGGATCATCGCGGCCGCATCATCGGCTTCGGGGGGCGGGTCATCGACGGGGACAAGCAGCCCAAGTACTTGAATTCCCCGGAAACTCAGCTATATCACAAAAGTGAGGTGCTGTACGGTTTCCACCAGGCCCGCGAGGCCATCCGGGCCGAGCAGCGGGTGCTCGTGGTGGAAGGGTACATGGATGTCATCGCCCTGCACCAGCAAGATATCGCCTTCGCCGTCGCCACCAGCGGCACCGCGACAACCAACGCGCATCTGGAACGTTTATTCCGTGCCGCGCCCGAAATCATTTTCTGTTTCGACGGGGACCGGGCGGGCCGGGAGGCCGCCTGGCGGGCCCTGGAAGGCTCGCTGGAAGCCCTGCAGGAAGGCCGTCTGCTGCGCTTCCTGTTCCTGCCCGAAGGCGAGGATCCCGATTCGCTGATCCGGCATCAGGGACGGGATGCCTTCTTGCAGCGCCTGTCCCAGGCCACTCCGGCGCTCGATTATCTGTTCGATCGCCTGAGCGAGCAGGTGGATTTGCAGCAGCGGGATGGACGCGCGCGCCTGGCCAGCTTGGCGAAACCCTATCTCGACAAGGTGCCGACCGGGCCCATGCGCGTGCTGTACGAGCAGCGCTTGCGGGAACTTGTGGGCTTGGAGCCGATCCAAATCCGTCATAAGCCTCGACCGCAACGCCCCGTGCGCCGGTCCGCGCCCGTACGCCTGTCTTTGGTGGGACGCAGCTTGGCACTGCTCCTGCAGCACCCCGGCCATCCGGCTTGGCGGGAGGTGGACCGGCAGCGGCTGGAGACCCTGGGAGAGCGCGGCATACCTCTGTTTTGTCGGGCCCTTGATATCGTTCTCGAGACACCGCATATCACTACTGCCATGCTCCTGAGCCGTTTCGAGGACGATCCGGCCGCGGCCAAGCTGGCCAGCTTGGCCAGCCGCAATCTGGCCGCCGAGTTCGCATGGAAAGAGGATGACCAGGAGAAGGACATCGCGGGTTGCGTCGAGGCCCTGAACCATCTGGCCCGGCAGGCGCGCTTCGAGGCGCTGAAGCAGCGCGCGGGCAGCAAGGATACTCCCTTGAGCCCGGAAGAACTTCAAGAATTCCTGCTGCTCATGCCACGCCGCCGGCCCAGCCGCGGCAGCTGAGCGGGCCGTGCCAGCGGGCAGGTATGTGAATATTTTAGCAATTGGTTATAATGGTCGGTTCTTCGGCACCGCCCGGTCCGGAAACCGGTTTCCATTTTGGTTGATGAGGTAGGGATACATGGACAACGAGTCCCAACGCACAGAACTGAAACGTTTGATCGCCAAGGGCAAGGAGCAAGGGTTTTTGACCTACCGCGAGGTCAATGACCACCTGCCCGATGAAGCGTTGGATGCCGAGCAGATGGAAAACGTCATCGCCATGATCAACGACATGGGCATCGAGGTCTACGAAGAGGCCCCGGATGACGAAACCCTGCTGCTGGATGAGACCGCCCCTGCCGCTGCCGCCGAGGACGTCGAGGAAGCCGCTGAGGAAGCCCTGGCCGCCGTGGATGCGGACTTCGGGCGCACCACCGATCCCGTGCGCATGTACATGCGCGAAATGGGCTCCGTGGAACTGCTGACCCGCGAGGGCGAAATCGAGATCGCCAAGCGCATCGAGGAAGGTACGCAGCAGGCCATCCGCGCCATCGCCCTGTGCCCCACCACCATCGAAACGCTGCTCAGGACCGCGGAAAAGGTCATTGCCGGAGAAATCCGCCTGGACGAGGTGGTCGATGCCTTCGTCGATCCCAACCTGATGGTGGAGCAGGACGGGCTGGCGGCCGAAGAGGCCCTGGCCGACGAGGACGAGGACCTGATCGAAGAGGACAGCGGCGACAGCGAGAGCAGCGTCGACAAGGGCCCGCAATTGGAAGAGGCCATCGAGCGCTTCCGCGTGCTGCGGGAGAAGTACGACAGCCTGCAGGCGGCGCGGGCCGAGCATGGCATCCGCAGCCCCGAATACAAGGCCATCCAAGCGGAACTGGCCGTCAGCTTCATGGAGATCAAGCTCAACAGCAAGCAGATCGACGTGATGGCCGACCAGTTGCGCGCCCTGGTGGAACGGGTGCGCGAAGCCGAACGCCAGATCATGGAGATCAGCGTCGAAAAGGCCGGCTTCCCGCGCAAGGAGTTCATCCGCAGCTTCCCCGGCAATGAAGGCAATGCCGAGTGGCTGGAATCGGTGCTGGCGTCGGGCAAGCCCTACGCGGCCAAGCTGGCCGACTACCGGGCCGAGCTCCAGGCCGTGCAGCGCCGCCTGCAGGCCCTGGAATTCGAGGCGGGCCTGACCGTGGCCGACCTCAAGGAAGCCAGCCGCCTCATGTCCATCGGCGAGGCCAAGGCGCGCCGGGCCAAGAAGGAGATGGTGGAGGCCAACCTGCGTTTGGTGATCTCCATTGCCAAGAAGTACACCAACCGAGGGCTGCAGTTTCTGGATCTGATCCAGGAGGGCAACATCGGCCTGATGAAGGCGGTGGACAAGTTCGAATACCGGCGCGGCTACAAGTTCTCCACCTACGCCACCTGGTGGATCCGGCAGGCCATCACCCGCTCCATCGCCGACCAGGCGCGCACCATCCGCATCCCGGTGCACATGATCGAGACCATCAACAAGCTCAATCGCATCAGCCGGCAGATGCTGCAGGAGATGGGTCGCGAGCCGAGTCCCGAAGAGCTGGCCGAGCGCATGGAGATGCCCGAGGACAAGATCCGCAAGGTCCTGAAGATCGCCAAGGAGCCCATCTCCATGGAAACGCCCATCGGCGACGACGAGGACTCCCACCTGGGCGACTTCATCGAGGACCGCAATACCGTGGCGCCCGTCGAGGCGGCCTTGAACGCCGGGCTCAAGGAAGCCACCGAGGAAGTGCTGGCCACCCTGACCGCGCGCGAGGCCAAGGTGCTGCGCATGCGCTTCGGCATCGGCATGAACACCGACCACACCCTGGAAGAAGTGGGCAAGCAGTTCGATGTCACCCGCGAGCGCATCCGCCAGATCGAAGCCAAGGCCCTGCGCAAGCTGCGCCATCCCGGCCGCTCCGAGCGCCTGCGCAGCTTCGTGGAAGGCGAAGTCACCACCTTCTGAACCCACCCAAGCCACCCGCCGGATTCCCGGCGGGTGGTGTTTTTTCCACCCGGCCTTTGGGCTACAATCCCTTGTTCCCGAAGCAGTTCAACGGCTTATCCCATCCGGGCCTGTAGCTCAGTCGGTTAGAGCAGGGGACTCATAATCCCTTGGTCCTCGGTTCGAGTCCGAGCGGGCCCACCACACACCCATCCGCCCTCGTCCAAACTCCCCGCAAGCCCACGAAAATGCTGGTTTTTCCGTCATAAGGAACTGGCCCGCCGCCTCGGCGTGTCGCAGCCCTACCTATCCAAGGTGGAGGCCGCCGAGAAGGTCTCTCCAGAGCTGCTGGCGCTCGTGGAAGCGGCGCTGCGGACGGGGGCGCCATGAGCAGCGCGACAACGGTGGCGCACCGTCAGTGGCCGAGATCGCAGCGCTCCGCGCACGCTTAGGCATTGCCGCCCGGCTTGGGGTGAACAAACTGGCAGCGGATCCTGTCCCCTAGCGGGGATGCCCCAAAACACCGAAGACGCCCTCTTTGGAAAGAGTCATCTTCGGGAGCGAAGGACTTCTTCGGCAAGCCGCGGGGAGTGTGGCCGACTACGTTGACTAGTTTGGGTGTCTACCAAATGAAAGCAGCTTGGGCAACGGAGCCCAAGCCGCTTTTGCTTATCCCGTCAGAAGGCCCTGCGTGGCTTTCAGTTCGGCGTGAAGGCATCGAAGTGGATATGTTCCGGCGGTGTGCCGTGGGAGCGCAGCAGTTCGATGGCGGCGTTGATCATGCCGGGCGAGCCGCACAAATAGACCTCGTGCTGCCCCCAGGGCCCGCATTCGTCCACGGTGGGCAGCAGCATCTGCGTGCCGCCGGTATCGACGGCAGTGGTAAA
>NZ_AUIS01000017.1 GCF_000423825.1 Thermithiobacillus tepidarius DSM 3134 | reverse complement strand
TGCTTGATGCCCACGCCGTTGCGGAAGAAGTTCACATGATCGATGAAGTTGTTGTCCCACGCCATGATGCGGTCGATGAAGATGCCGGCCTCGCGCATGTCGCGGATGGTCACGTGGGACAGGAAGATCTTGTTGAACTGCGCGCCGCCGCCGGCGCCGTTGGGCTCATGATGGATGCCGTTGCGCCCGCCCTGCAGGGTCAGGTCGGCCAAGGCGAAGCGGGTCGTGCTGTACTTCTGGGTCAGGCGGGCATCGCTGACGATGAGATCGATATCCGGGCTCTTGGCGATGATGGCGGTCTTGTCCGCGCCGGCCCCGATGATGCCCTGGCCGCGCTTGAGCTTGATCGGCCGGGAGATGTAGTAGATGCCGGCCGGCAAGCGGGCCACGCCCTGGCTGTCGACCAGATTTTGGATGTAGCTCGCGGAATCCTTCTTTTCCGCCAGATCCCGGTCCCAGTCCGGGCCCGCCGGATCCGGGATGGCATGGAAGACGGGCCGCTCCCATAGGGGTGCTGCGCCGGAGGCAAAGAGGCGGGCCAGGCTTTGCGGCTTGACCTTGGCGGCCGGCCGCGCCGGAGCATCGGCATTCGTGGCCTCTCTTTCCACCTCGGCCGTGAAAGCCGACAGGAGCGGGCCCGTTCCCGGCGCCTTGGCAATGCGCCAGGAACCGGTATTGACCAGCACCGACAGCTGGTTGGCGGGCTGCAGGACGATGCCGGGCTGCGCGGCCCGGTCGATGCTCAGGCCGAGCAGCTCGAAACGGTCGGCGGCAACGTTGAAGATCCCGGTCTTGTTCTCATCCGGCAGATGCTGGCCGCCGTTGGCCATGATCACCCGCAGGGTGCCCATGGGCCCGGTGGTGAACATGGCCGGGTAGCGGGCCTTGCGGCTCCAGTTCCAGGATTCCACATCCAGGCCGACGAAGGTGATGTCCGCCTGGTTGTCGATGTAAATGGCGTCGCCATGGGGGGTCAGGAGGTTGGTCCACAGGAACACGTTGCCCGAGGACTGGCGGCGGCGATCGCCGCGGATCTGGATGGCGGGATAGCGCGAGTGGGTCATCACGCGGATGAAGCGGTTGTCCTTGAGGTAGCCCTGGCTGCGGGTGTCGACGGTGATCTGGGTTTCGGCGAGATCGAGAAAGAGGTTGCGCTCCAGCTTGGCGCCCTGCACTTCGAGCCGTCCCTCGATCCGCTCGAAGCGGTTGGCGCGGGTCACCCGCGGCGAGGGCGGAAACTCGATCACCGGCGTCTGCACCGTGGACAGCACCGCGCCCTGGGTGCCGCCCTCGACGATCACCCGCGGGATCTTGCTGCCGGGCATGCCGTAGAGCCGCTGACCGCTGCGCAAGTGCAGGGCCGACACGCCGCCCACGGTGTAATCGCCCGGCTCCAGACGCAGCACGCGATAGCGGTCCAGGGCCTTCTGCAGATCGGCCCTGTCGCTGACCGGCAGGAAATGCGCCCGGTCCTCGTCCCGCTCGGCGCGGCCGGCAAAGAGCGGCTTGCCGGCCACCGACAGCGCCGCCAGCTGCGTGGGCGGGCTGGCTTCGGCCGTCACGGCCGCCGGCGCAGTCAACGATATGTTGTCCGGGTCCGGGGCCGCAGCCAGCCAGAGCAGGGTCGAGACGACGGGAACACCCAGAGCCAGCATGATCATTTTCCATCCTTTCATGCACAACGTCCTCGGATACCGGAGAATTTCCGCTGCCGCGGCACAAAGATCAGGCGGGATGGGCCGGCGCCAGAGGCTGCGCAGGATGGTCCGTCACGCGCGACCGCACCACGCCCCGGCCGGCCACGCCATCGGGCTCAGTGGCCCAGCCACGCCTCGTAGGTGGCCAGGAAGCGCACCGGGCTGTAGCGGAAGCGGGTGCAGCGCTTCTTGTCGAGAATGCGGGCGGGGTTGTCCACGGCAATGGCGAAGTCCGGCACATCCTTCGTGACCACCGCGCCGGCCCCCACCACCGCCCCCTTGCCGATGCGCACGCCCGGCAGGATGATGGCGCCCTCGGCCACCCAGGCGTAGTCCTCGATGCGGATGGGCGCAGCGGTCATGCGCCAAGCGGGATCGCAGACGTCATGCTCTCCCGTCAGGATGCGCACGCCGTCGTTGATGACCACCCGATCGCCGATGCGCACCGGCGCGTGCAGGGCGATGCGCACCTCGCCGACGATGGCGCATTCCGCGCCGATGAAAAGATTCCGGCCCGGCCCGTTCAGCTTCAGCTCGCCGATTTCGGTCATGGGGCCCAATTGCACGCCGGCGGCTTCCAGTTTCGCCCGCCGCCAGTTGGCGCGCAGCAGCGCGCGCAGGTGCAGCACCCGCTTGGCCCACGACTTGCTCCAGGCCGGGGACAGGACTTTGGGACGCTCACGATGTTCCCACAGATAAACGAGATTGCTGGACATGGCCATCCTCCCCACCCGTTTCTATAGTAATTTCTTGTTCTTTGCTTTCCATCTAACGGGGATCGGCGGGCGAAGTCCATCCTACCAAGGACGGAAGCGCGGCCTGGCCGGGCGCGTCACTGACAAGTCTGATCGTGAAAATCCGCCAGCACCTGCGCCACGCAGCAGGTCAGGCGCTTGCCGGTGGGGATGTGCAGGAATTCGTTGGGGCCGTGGGCATTGGACTGCGGGCCGAGCACGCCGGTGATGAGGAACTGGGCCTCGGGAAAACGCGCGCCCAGCATGGCCATGAAGGGAATGGTCCCGCCCTCGCCCATGAAGAGCGCCGCCCGGCCGAAGTAGTCCTGGGAAGCGCGCTGCACCGCCGCCGCCAGCCACGGCTGCAGGGGCGGCGCATTCCAGCCGCTGGCCGCCTGGCCGAGCTCGAAGTGCACCCGCGCGCCGTAGGGCGGGTCCTGCTCCAGCAGCGCCTTGAGCCGTGATCCGGCCTGCTCGGCATCCACCTCGGGCGGCAGGCGCAGCGCCAGCTTGAGCCGGGTGAGGGGGCGCAGCACGTTGCCGGCATCGGCGATGGCCGGCAGCCCGTCCGCGCCGGTCACGGCCAGCGCCGGCCGCCAGGTGCGGTTGAGGATGAGCTCGACCGGGTCGTCGCTTTGCGGGCGCATGCCGGCGACCAGCGGAAAGGCGCGGGCGATCTCCCCGTCCAGGATCCCGGCCACCGTCCGCGCCTGCTCGACGCGCTCGGCCGGGATCGCCGTGTTGAAGGCCGGATCGGCGATGATGCCGCTGGCCTCGTCCTCCAGCCGGCTCAGCAGTTGGCGCGCGATGCGGAAGCTCGACGGCACCACGCCGCCGGCGCCGCCGGAGTGCACACCCTCGCTGAGCACCTCGACCGTCAGCCGGCCTTCGAGCAGCCCGCGCAGCGAGGTGGTGCACCAGAGCTGCTCGTAGTTGCCGCAGCCGGAATCCAGGCAGATTACCAGCCGCGGGCTGCCGATGCGCCCGGCCAGCGCCTCGATATAGTGCGGCAGGTCATAGCTGCCGCTCTCCTCGCAGCACTCGATGAGCAGCACGCAGCGGCCATGCGGCACCCCCTGCTCCTGCAGGGCGCGGATCGCCGCCAGCGAGGCGAAGACGGCATAGCCGTCGTCCGCCCCGCCGCGGCCGTAGAGCCGCTCGCCCTCGCGCACCGGCGTCCACGGCCCCAGCCCCTCGCGCCAGCCCGACATCTCCGGCTGCTTGTCCAGATGGCCGTAGAGCAGCACACAATCGTCGGACTGGCCGGGAATGTCGAGGTACAGCAGCGGCGTGCGCCCCGGCAGGCGCAGCACCTCCACCTGCATGCCGGCGATGGGCTGGCCGCGGCACCAGTGCTCGGCCAGTCCCACGGCGTCGTCCATGTAGCCGTGCGCCTGCCACTGGGCATCGAAATGGGGGGACTTGTTGGGAACGCGGATGTACTCGACAAGCTGCGGCAGGATGGCGTCTTCCCAGAACGCCTCGACGAAGCGGCTGAGCTCTTGGGGATCGAGGGATGCGGACATGGCGTTGGCTTCCTCCTGCCGAAGGTCCCGCGGGCACGGGAAATCAGGCGGTGCTCAGGAAAGCGGGCAAAGATGCCTGGGTTGGCGGAGAGGGTGGGATTCGAACCCACGGACGGGTATCAGCCGTCAACGGTTTTCAAGACCGCCGCAATCAACCGCTCTGCCACCTCTCCGTGCTTTGGTTCCCGGGCGGAAACAGCCGTTCAGGCGCGGCTTTGCGCGAAGTAGGATGCCACAGGGCGCGCCGGCAAGGCAAACGGCCCGGCGGGCAGCGCGGCGCCTTATCCGGCAGGCGTTTCCGGGCTGGCCTGCAGGGTGGCCGGCACTTGGCTGGGGTGCAACAGGCCTGCCGCCTCGATGGTGAGCAGCGGAATCACGTCGTCCGCCCAGCGCTCCTTGTAGTGCTCATCGCCGGCGAGAAAGCTGAAGACCGGCACCTGCGCGGCGACCGCGCGCTCCAGCAGATCCCAGAGCAGCACCGTACCAGGCGACTGCTTGGCAAAGGCCTTGTCGTAGACGACGAAATACATGCTCCACACGTTTGGCGCGGTGAAATACACGACACAGGCCGCCAGGTCAGTGCCGATAAAGAGGGCATCCAGGTGTACGAAATCGCCCAGGCGCCCTGTCACCAGCTGGTCCAGCCAGTGCTCATAGCGGCGATCGGCGAAAAGATTGAATTTCCCTTCCTGCAGGCAGTTGCTTCGCTTGAGCTCGAAGGCACGCGCCAGGATGCGGCGCGCCTCATCCGTATCCGTGACGTGCTCGATGCGCCCGCCCCGCCGCAGCAGGCGCCGGTGCTTGTAGGCATCGTTCGGATGCAGCTTGCGGAAGGACGCCAGGGCCTGGCGGCCCGTGTGCAATACGGGCATGACATCGCACTGGCGCATGCTGACGTCGCTGAACAGTTGCGGCAGCAAGGTCGTCAGCGGGCTGTCGCCGGCGATCGAAGCGACCGTCAGGCGGCGGCAGCGCAGGCGATCCAGACCTGCCGCGATCTCGGCCGCCGGCACTTTCCCCGCCACCAGCATGTCCTGCTCCTCGCAAGGACCGGCACCCAGCACATGGCAGTGCGTGCCCCGGAGGATACCGCCCAGGCGTCCCCAGAGCCGAGCGCCGGCCATGGCCAGCTCATAGCGCCGGCCGGGATGGAGCCTGTGGAAGAGTGAGACGCCCGAGGTGCCCGGCCAAGGCGCCGCCGCGTCCACCGCCAGCGGCAGGAGCGCACGACCCTGGGCGTTCTCCGCCAGCAGGAGGACCGGATTGCGTGCGGCTCCGAAGGTATGCGTCCATGCCCGCATGGATTCGGGCCGCTGAAAGACGGTCGGCGGCTGGAAACCCTGCCAATCGGACGGCGCAAGCTGACCGCGGATGATGCGAACGCCGGTGGCCATGACTCCTCCCACTTTTTCATTAGATGTATGGCAGAGGATTGAAATGGAATTTGCCGGACACGGGAATCGGACCAATTGCCCACGCCCCACCGCCTGGTTTGGTATGGCCGCGCGGCAGCGGCTACACTGCACAGGAGGCGTTTCGCACAAAGGGGAAGATATGGCTTACCGCAAGATCGAAGCGGGACGGGGCTGGGACTGGTACCAGGAAGGCTGGAGCTGGCTGATGCGGGCGCCTCTGCTCATCTTCAGCCAAGTACTGGTCATCTTCGTGCTGATGCTGCTGGCCGGCCTGGTGCCCCTGCTGGGCCATCTGGCGGCCATGCTCTTCGGTCCGGTGCTCGTAGCCGGCGTCTATTACACCCTGCAGCGACTCGAAACGGGAGACGAGGCGCCCTTCGAGCTGCTCTTCGAGGGCTTCCGACGCCAGTTCAAGGACCTCGTCATCCTCGGCCTGATCCTGCTCGCCGCCCAGATGGTCCTGGCGATGCTGGTGCTCATGGCCATCGGCGGGAGCCTGCTCGGCGCCGGCGGCATGGCCTGGTCGGCGGGCGGCGCGGAGCTGGATCCGGTGGCGGCGGTCCTGGGTGCCGGCGCGGCGGCGGGGCTGCTTTTCCTGCTCCTGATCGTGCCGCTGGCCATGGCGTTTTTCTTTGCCACGCCCCTGATCGCCCTGGCGGGCCGCGACGCCATCGGCGCCCTGCGCCTCAGCTTCAATGCCGTGCTGGCCAATTGGCCGGCCTTTCTCGTCTATGTGCTGCTGTACCTCATTTTTGCCATGCTGGCCACCTTGACCTTCGGCCTCGGCTGGCTGCTGCTGGCCCCGCTCATGTTCACCAGCAGCTTCGCCGCCTTCCGGGATGTCTTCCCCGCCACGCCGCCCGCCGCCGATGCAAGCTGAACGGGATCACTGGCGGCGATCGACGAAGAGCTGGTTGCCCGGCCGCTGCTTGGCCTGCGCCTTGACCATGCTGGCGGCGTGGGCGATCTCCTGGGGGTGGGTGAAGCGCCCCACCGGGCAGGGCACCACGCCGATGGACAGGCTGGAGACAGGAAAGAACTGAGTCTGGCCGCGCCGGTCCCGGGTGTGGATGCCGCCTGCCGCCTGGTCCTCGGGATCGTAGAAGATGGGCGCCACCTGGGCGAAGCGGTCGAGGATGTCGGCCCAGATGTGCTCCTGATCCAGCCCCGCCAGGATCACCACGAAGTCGTCCCCGCCCACGTGACCGACGAAGTGGTCGAGCAGATCCTGATGCAGGGAGCCGGTCTCGATGCCGGTGCTGCGCACCAGGATCTGGGCCAGCTCGCGCAGCATCTCGTCGCCGCGGGCGTAGCCGTAGACGTCGTTGAAGGGCTTGAAGTTGTCGATGTCGCAGTAGCCGACGGTGAACGGCACCTGCTGCTTCAGCAACCCCTCCAGGCGGCGCTGGATGGGAATGTTGCCCGGCAGCCCGGACAGCGGATTGGCATGGCGGGCCAGATCCATCTGCGCATCGGTGATCCGGCGCAGCAGGCTCAGGGCGCTGCCCACGCCGGCATAGCGGCCGTGCGAAGTGATCAGGAAATAGTCCAGCGGGTAGCGTGTCTGCGCGGTCTCGTGCTGGCGCGTCAGGTCATGGCTGATCAGGTCCAGCGGCTCGTTCTTGTCCACGATCAGGGAGTCCGGCACCACGAAATTGGCAATGGGCTCGCGACCGAGCAGCTCGCGCGCGTAGAGCCGGGCCATGCGCTCCTGGAACTCCGGGCGCGAAATCAGGCCGAGCGGGCGATCATCCCGCACCACCGGAATCGCGGTCATCGCCTGCCCCTCCCGGCCCAGGTAATCCAGCAGCTCCGCCGCCCGCATGTCGTGCGGAAAGGCAGGAGCATGCTGCAGCAGCAAGGCGGCGGTGCCGAAGGTCAGCTCGCTGGACACGGGCGCGGCTGCCAGCTCGGGCCAGGAGAAGCGGGCCAGGGCGGCCGGATCAGGGATCGCCTGCGGCCGGGCGAACAGATAGCCCTGGGCCTGATCCACCCCCATGTCCATGAGCACGCGCAGCTCCTCGAAGCGCTCGACGCCTTCCGCCACCACCCGCGCCCCGACCGCCCGCGCCATGCCCAGGATGCCGCGCACCACCTTGCGCTTGACCGGGTCATGGTCGAGGCGGGTCACGAAGAACTTGTCGATTTTCAGGAAATCGGGACGCAGCTCGCAGAGCAGGCGCATGCTGGCGTGACCGGCCCCCAGGTCGTCGATGGCGATGCCCACCCCCTGCCGGCGGAAATCCTCCGCCACCGCGTGCAGGCTGGCGAAATCATCGATAGGGTGGTGTTCGGTCAGCTCCAGCACCACCTGCTGGGGCGCCAGATGGGCCTGCCCCAGGGCGGCGAGCAGGGCGTCGGCCTGGAAACGCGGGTCCAGCAGGCAGGACGGATTGACGTTCATGAAGAGCTTGCCCGGAAAGCCCAGGCCCGCAAAGGCCGCCAGCGTGGCAGTGCGGGCCTGGGCTTCCAGCGGCATCAGCAAGCCTTCGCGTTCCGCCTCCGCGAAGAGGGCCAGCGGCGACTCCAGAGGATGGCCGGGCGGGCCGCGGAGAAAGCCTTCGACCCCGTAGGCCAGCCGGCTGTTCATGCAGACGATGGGTTGAAATACCGTGCGCAGCGCGCCTGTTTCCAGGACGTCATGCAGCAGACTGCCGACTTGCGGGACTCCCATGGCTGTGCCTTATCGTTATCGGAATCCTCATTGTGGCACAGGCATGTGACAGTGATGTGACAGGCGGCGTCAGGCGCCGCGGTCGTCGTCCTCCCACAGGGCATCCAGCGCATCCAGGCGCCAGGTGGACGCCCGTCCCTGCTGATCCGCCAGCCGCAGATATTCGGCGCCGGCCTCGGTCCAGACGTCCTCGATCACGCCGTGCAGCGTCTCGCCGCTCTTGAGGCGCAGGCCGACCGGCCGGCGCCGCCGGGCGGCCATTTCCAGCTGCTCATGGAAAACGCAGCTCACCGGCTCGTAGGGCGGGTTCACGCGATCCGCTCCAGGCCGCCCAGATAGGGCTGCAGGGCCGGCGGGATCAGCACACTGCCGTCGGCCTGCTGATGGTTTTCCAGCAGCGCCACCAGGGTGCGCCCCACCGCCAGGCCGGAGCCGTTCAGGGTGTGCAGCAGGGCCGGTTTGCCGTCGGGCGCGCGGTAGCGGGCCTGCATGCGGCGCGCCTGGAAGGCCTCGAAGTTGGAGACGCTGCTGATCTCCCGGTACTTCCCCTGCCCCGGCAGCCACACCTCGAGGTCGTAGGTCTTGGCCGCGGAAAAGCCCAGGTCGCCGGCGCACAGCGCCATCACCCGGTACGGCAGGGCCAGGCGCTGCAGCACCGTTTCGGCGTGCTGCAGCAGGCTTTCCAAAGCCGCATAGGAGGTCTCCGGCTCCACGAGCTGCACCAGCTCCACCTTGTCGAACTGATGCTGGCGGATCATGCCGCGCGTGTCGCGGCCGTAAGAGCCGGCCTCGCGCCGGAAGCACGGGGTGTAGGCCACGTACTTGAGCGGCAACGTCCCGGCCTCGACAATCTCGCCGCGCAGCAGATTGGTCACCGGCACTTCCGCCGTAGGGATGAGGTAATAGGGATCGTCGCGCAGGGCGAAGAGATCCTCCTCGAACTTGGGCAGCTGCCCGGTGCCGCGCAGGCTGTCGGCGTTGGCGAGATAAGGCGGTGCGATCTCGGTGTAGCCGTGTTCCTGGGTGTGTAGGTCGAGCATGAACTGGGTCAGGGCCCGCTCCAGGCGCGCGCCGATGCCGCGCAGCACGGTAAAGCGCGCGCCGGCCAGCTTGGCGCCGGCCTGGAAATCGAGGATGCCGAGCTGCTCGCCGATGTCCACGTGGTCGCGCGGCGCGAAATCGAAGGCGGGCGGCGTGCCCCAGCGCCGGATCTCGACGTTGTCGTCATCGTTGCGCCCCTCGGGCACGCTGGCGTGCGGCAGATTGGGCAGGTTCAGCAGCAGGGCATCCCACTCCCGCAGCACTCCCTCCAGGGCATCCTGGCGGGCCTTGATCTCGTCGCCCAGCCCAGCGGCCTCGGCCAGGATGGGGCCGGCGTCCTCGCCGCGCGCCTTGGCCTGGCCGATGGCCTTGGCGGTGCTGTTGCGCTTGGCCTGCAGGGTCTCCAGTTCCATCTGCAGGGCCTTGCGCCGCTGGTCCAAAGCCAGGGCGGCGGCCGGATCGAAGTCCACGCCGCGGCGCTTCAGCTGTTCGGCTACATGCTCCGGGTCGGCGCGCAAAAGTTGCGGATCAAGCACGGTCTTTCCTTTTTCTCGGTTAGCAGTTGCAGGTCGCGTCCCAGGTGATCAGATGGCCGGGCGGAACCAATCCCTCCAACGCGTCGAGGGCAGCGGCCACCCGCTCGGGCGTGTCGAAAAATTCGATGACCAGCGGCAGGTCGGCGCGCAGGGTCAGAAGATCGGCAGCATGGGCCTCGCCGCTGCTGCCGAAGCCGGCGATGCCGCGGAAGATGGTCAGGCCGTGGACCTGGTGCTCCTCGCGCAGGCGCCGGAAGATGAAATCCTTCAGGTTGCCGTTGGGGCCGTGGTCGGTTTCGCTGATGTAGATGCGCACCACCCGAATCGCCTTGTTCATGGGACCGCCCTCGCCAATGTGCCAGATTCAGAGCTGGCGCGCCAGGCTCGCGCCGAACCAAGCCGCCAGCAGACCCAGGCCGGTGCTGAGCAGCACATAGAGCCCGGCGCGCAGCCACGCCCCCTCCTCCAGCAGCAGGAGGCTTTCCATGGAGAAGGTGGAGAAGGTGGTGTAGCCGCCCAGCACCCCGGTCAGCAGGCCGGTTCGCAGCGCCGGATCCAGGCTGAGCCGCTCCAGGGTCAGAATGAAGAGAAAACCCATCAAAAAGGAGCCGGACACGTTGATGAGCAGGGTAGCATAGGGAAAGGCACGGCCCAACCAGCCCTGCACCGCGAGCGTGGCCAGATAGCGCAGGACGCTGCCCAGGGCGCCGCCCGCCGCCACCGCCGCGAG
Source organism: Thermithiobacillus tepidarius DSM 3134 (assembly GCF_000423825.1). Classification (NCBI taxonomy): domain Bacteria; kingdom Pseudomonadati; phylum Pseudomonadota; class Acidithiobacillia; order Acidithiobacillales; family Thermithiobacillaceae; genus Thermithiobacillus; species Thermithiobacillus tepidarius. The sequence continues at coordinate 41,864 of NZ_AUIS01000017.1, read as the reverse complement.
CACCGGCAGCATCAGGACGCCTCCTCGTTCCGCAGCGAGGTCACCCAATCCATGCGCTCGCGGATGCGCTGCTCGTAGCCGCGCCCGGCGGGCTGGTAGTAGCGCCGGCCGCGCAGCTCGTCGGGCAGGTAGCTTTGGCCGGGCGCCACCGCGTTCGGGTAATCGTGATCGTAGCGGTAGGCCTTGCCGTAGCCCAGCTCGCGCATCAGGCGGGTGGGCGCATTGCGCAGGTGCAGGGGCACCTCCAGGCTGCCGGACTGGCGGGCGTCGGCGACGGCCGCCTTCCAGGCGGTATAGACGGCATTGCTCTTGGGCGCCGTGGCCAGGTAGACGATGGCCTGCGCCAAGGCCAGCTCACCTTCCGGCGAGCCCAGGTAGTCGTAGGCGTCCTTGGCCGCCAGGGCGATTTCCAGGGCGCGGGGATCGGCGTTGCCGATGTCCTCGCTGGCCATGCGCACCAGACGCCGGCCGACGTAGAGCGGATCGGCGCCGCCGTCCAGCATGCGCGCCAGCCAGTACAGGGCGCCGTCCGGGTCGGAGCCGCGCACCGACTTGTGCAGCGCCGAAATCTGGTCGTAGAAGTCCTCGCCGCCCTTGTCGAAGCGGCGCAGGGAGGCGCCCAGGGCCGCCTGCAGCGTGGCCTCGTCCACCTGCAGTACGCCGGCATCGTCACGGTCGGCCAACTGCACCGCCACTTCCAGCAGGTTGAGGGCGCGCCGGGCATCGCCGTCGGCGGCCTGGGCCAGCACGTCGCGCAGCGGCGCCGGGAAGTGGATGCGCTCGCGCCCGAGGCCGCGCGCCTCGTCCGCCAGGGCCCGATCGATGAGCGTGCGCAGGTCATCAGGCTGCAGGGGCTTCAGCACGTAGACCCGGGCCCGCGACAGGAGCGCGTTGTTGAGTTCGAAGCTGGGGTTTTCCGTGGTGGCGCCGATGAAGATCACCGTGCCGTTCTCCACGAAGGGCAGGAAGGCGTCCTGCTGGGTCTTGTTGAAGCGGTGCACCTCGTCCACGAAGAGGATGACGCGCCGGCCCTGGGCGCGGGCGACCCCGGCCTCCTCCATGGCGGCGCGGATCTCCTTGACGCCGGAGAAGGCGGCGGAGAGCGACAGGAACAGAGCTTGGGTGTGGCGGGCGATCAGCTGGGCAAGGGTGGTCTTGCCGGTGCCGGGCGGCCCCCACAGGATGATGGAATGCAGGCGGTCGGCCTCGATCGCCCGACGCAGCGGCCCATGCGCCCCCAGGAGCTGCGCCTGGCCGATGTACTCGTCCAGGGCACGGGGGCGCATGCGGGCGGCCAGAGGCTGCCCTTCCAGATTGGACTCATCCGCAAAGAGGTCCACCGATGACACTTCTCCCAAAGCACCTAGAAGCTGCGGGACAGCGAGACGCCGTAGAGCAGCGCACTGGACTCGTAGGTGCCATTATACACGGAAGTGCCGTTCAGATCCGGCCCGCTCGGCGGGGTGCTGTTGTCGATGGTCCGGCTGGCGGCGTAGACGTAGTTGGCGCCCAGATCCCAGGTCCAGGCGCCCGCCTGCAGGCCCGCGCCCAGGCCGATCAGATGGCGGTCAGCGTCGGGAATGCGCGGCGAGAAGTGCGCGTCCTGCTGGCCGGTCTGGTCGAAGGCGTAGCCGGCGCGCAGGCGCAGCGCGTCGTTCACCCGGTAGGTGGTGCCGAGCCGGTAGGCCATGGCGCTCTTCCACTGATTCGAGCTGCTCAGGGTGCCGTTCGATGTGCTGATGTCCAGGCGATCGAAGCTGGACCAGCCGGTCCAGTCCACGTCGAACTCCGTCGACCACTTGGGCGTGAAACGGTACAGGATGCCGGCCTGCAGGGTGTCCGGGAAGGTGACTTGGGTGGTCGCCGGGCCGCTGCTGGAATCGCCGTCCAGGTCCACCTTGACGCGCGAACGGTACTGCAGGCCGAGGTTGAAGCGCTCGGTGGTGTAGAGGACGCCGAGGCTGGCGCCGAAGCCGCTGCCGGAGCCGTTCAGCTCGCCGCCCACGCTGTCCAGCTTGGCCGAGAAGACGTTGTAATAGTTCAGGCCCACCGCCACGCTCAGGTTGGGGCGCAGCAGATAGGCGACGCTGGGGTTCACGTTGACCATGCGGATTTCGCTCAAGGTGGGCACGAAGGCCTGCAGCGCGCCGGGTGCCGTGAAGGTCCCCGCCGGCCAGTCGGTCTTCAGGCCGTAGGGCGTGTTCACTCCCAGGCCGAAGGCCAGGGGCTGGCTTTTGAGCCGGTGCGTCACGTAGAGGGCCGGCAGGTACTCCGAGCCGTTCTCGCTGTCGAAGCTGCCGTTGGCGTTGCTCACCTTGAAGCTGGGCTTGATGCCCACCATTTCCAGGCTGGCGCGGGTGCCGGGGTGGAAGCCCATGCCGGCGATGTTGTAGCCGTAGGCGCTGACCGGCTCGTCATCGGCCACCATGGCATTGGCCTGCCCCATGCCCGCCACCGACATTTCGGGCAGGCGAAAACCGGAAGCCTGGGCGCCTTGGCTCAGCAGGGCCAGGGCGATGCCCCAGGACAGGGTGTGCAAACGCATAGATGCTTCTCCTTGTGAAAGCGCCTGGCCGCTGCCGGTGGCGCCGGCAGCGGCCAGGCGGGGTTCCAGCTGTTTGATTTTATTGCTGCAACACGTCCACGCCGGCGGGCGGCGCAAAGCTGAACTGCTGGCCGCTCACCGGCTTGTTGACCTGCATGTTGCTGAAGTGCAGGCGCGTAGTCTGGCCGAAGTTGTCGTAGAGTTCCAGGCTGTGCAGCAGCCCCGCGTCATCGGCCAGCCCCATCAGCACACGGCGGAAGCCGTAGTTCTCGCTCTTGGGAATGAGTTCCACCCAGTAGAGATCGCCGCGCCGGCCGAGCGAGCGCACCTGATAGTGCTGGGCCACCACGTTGCGCCCGGCGATCAGCGCCGCCGGGGTGTTGCCCAGGGCGGAATTGAGCGGCCGCACCGAGACCTGGGCCAGATCCTTGTCGTAGACCCACAGCTTTTCGCCGTCGCCGATGATCTCCTGCGGCTCGGGATCGGCATAGACCCAGCGGAACTTGCCCGGCCGCGACAGGGCGATCTCGCCGCTGGCCCGCTTGGTGATGCGGCCCTTGTCGTTCTCCACCTCCTGCTGAAAATCCGCTTCCAGGGTCTTGACCGAATTGAAGAAACGGTTCATGAGCGCAATGCTCGTCTTGTCGGGCTGGGCGACTGCGGCGGCGGCCGGCTGGCTCACGGCCAGGGCCGGGGCGCCGAGCGCCAGGCCGAGGCAAAAGACCGGGATGCAACGCTTGAGCTTGTTCATGGGACTCCTTTAATCGGGGATCGGCGGCGGCGCGTACACCTCGCGGCTGCCGTTGCTCTGCAGGGGTCCGACGATGCCGGCGCGTTCCATTTCCTCGATCATGCGCGCCGCGCGATTGTAGCCGACGCGCAGCTTGCGCTGCACCATGGAGATGCTGGCGCGCCGGGATTCGGTGACGATGGCCACCGCGGCATCGTAGAGCGGGTCGGCCTCGCCGCCGCCCTCCTCGCCGTCGCTCTCCGGACCATCGCCGTCGGCGGACCTGAGGATGGCCTCGATGTAGTCGGGCGTCCCCTGCTGTTTCAGGAAGGCCACCACCCGGTGAATCTCGTCGTCGCCCACGAAGGCGCCGTGCACCCGCAGCGGATGGCCCGTACCCGGCGGCAGGTAGAGCATGTCGCCGTGTCCCAGCAACTGCTCGGCGCCGCCTTGGTCCAATATCGTTCGGGAGTCGATTTTGGATGACACCTGGAAGGCGATGCGGGTAGGCACATTGGCCTTGATCAGGCCGGTGATCACGTCCACCGAAGGCCGCTGGGTGGCCATGATGAGGTGGATGCCGGCGGCGCGCGCCTTCTGCGCCAGGCGGGTGATGAGGTCTTCCACCTGCTTGCCCACCACCATCATGAGATCGGCCAGCTCGTCGATGACCACCACGATCATGGGCAGCGGTTCCAAAGGCGGCGCGGTCTCCACGCCGATCTGCGGCTTGGCTTCGTAGAGCGGCTCGCCGGCAGTCGCGGCGTCGCGCACCTTCTTGTTGAAGCCGGCCAGGTTGCGCACGCCGACGCCCGCCATCAGCTTGTAGCGGCGCTCCATCTCCGCCACGCACCAGCGCAGGGCGTTGGCCGCCTCCTTCATGTCGGTGACCACCGGCGCCAGCAGATGGGGGATGCCTTCGTAGACCGACAGCTCCAGCATCTTGGGATCGACCATGATGAAGCGCACTTCTTCCGGGCGCGCCTTGTAGAGCATGCTCAGGATCATGGCGTTGACGCCGACCGACTTGCCGGAGCCGGTGGTGCCGGCCACCAGCAGATGCGGCATGCGCGCCAGATCCGCCACCACCGGATTGCCGCCGATGTCCTTGCCCAGGGCCAGGGCCACCAGGCTTTCCATGCCGGTGAAGGCCGGACTGGCCAGGAGCTCGCGCAGCCGCACCATGCTGCGCCGGGCATTGGGGATCTCGATGCCCATCACCGACTTGCCGGGAATGGTCTCCACCACGCGCACGCTGATGGCCGACAGGGAGCGGGCCAGATCCTTGGAGAGATTGGCGACCTGGCTGACCTTGACGCCGGGACCGGGCTCGATCTCGTAGCGGGTGATGACCGGACCGGGGTGCACCGCCACCACTTCCGCCGACACGCCGAAGTTGGCCAGCTTCTCCTCCAGGAGCCGGGAGCGCTGCGCCAGCGCGCTTTCGGATTCCGCCGCCGCCGGCGGCTCCGGCTCATCCAGCTCGCTCAAGGCAGGCAGGCCCAGCTCGGAAAAGCTCTCCTGCACCGGCGACACCTTGGGCGCCGGCGCTGGGGCCGGGCGCAGCACCGGCGGCCGGGGCGGCGCGGCCGCCGGTGCCTCGGCAACCCAATCGTTCTCGTCCAGCAGCGCGGGCCGCGGCGCCGCGGGTGCCGGCGGCCGGGATTGAACCATCCGCGGAGCCGGCTCGGCCTGCCGGGCCCGGCGCTGAGCCGCGGCACGCTCGCCCCGCCGGTCACGCAGCGCTTGCAACAGACGGCCGACGACCGCGCCGCCGCGCTGTCCCAGTCCGCCCAGGGTGCCGGCGCCCTCCCCCAGCCAGCCGAAAATCTCGCGCCAGGAGCGATTGCTCAGCAGGGAAACGCCGGTCAGCAGCAGGGCGAAGAAGAACAGGCTGGCGCCGGCTTGATTCAGGAAGCCGGCCGCGCGGCCCGCCAGCCAGCGCCCCCACAGGCCGCCCGCGCCGGTGGTCGGCAGCATCCACCAGTCGGCGGGCCAGTAATAGGTCGCCAGGGCGCCGCCGGCCGAAGCGACCAGGACAAGGCCGAAGAGCCGGCTGGCCAAGCGCACGGGTTCTGCGCTGCCGGTCAGGCGGCGGTACCAGGACAGGGCCAGGATGCCCAAGGCCACGGGCAGCGCCATGGCAAAGGCGCCCAGCAGCTGCATGCCGATGTCCGCCACATAGGCGCCCACGATGCCGCCCAGGTTCTCCACGCCTTCGCCGGGACCGCTGTGCGACCAGCTGGGATCGTCCTTGTTGAAGCTCAGCAGCGACAAGGCCAGATACAGGGCCAGCGCGATGAGGAGGAAGAGAGCGGTTTCGCGTAAGGGGGCACTCGCGTCGGCGGGCCCGTTCTGCCGGGGAGGCGTGATTCGCTCGTTGCGTAGCGGGACTGCGTTTTTTCTCATGCGGGTGCTTCTTTTGCCTTATACGCGGGCTTTGCCGCTCCCGGCGGACAGGGTTGGCGGCCGGGCCGACAAGCGGTTTGGCCCAAGCTACGCCAGCCTCGCCGCACTGTCAACCGCGGGCCGGCGCCAGTTCGCCGTGGGCACCATTCCGTAGTATATTAGCCCAAACAACGCCAGATAACGATGGAGACGCCAATGACTGAAAAGCACGCCCGCCTTTTGATCCTCGGCTCCGGTCCCGCCGGCTACACCGCCGCCATCTACGCCGCCCGGGCCAATCTGAAGCCGTTGTTGATCCAGGGCATCCAGCCTGGCGGCCAGCTCATGACCACGACGGACGTGGACAATTGGCCGGGCGAACCCGACGGCATCCTGGGCCCCGACCTGATGGAGAAACTGGAGCGCCAGGCCCGGCGCTTCGATACCGAGATCCTCTTCGACCACATCCACACGGCCGAACTGCAGAGCCGGCCGTTCCGGCTGGTCGGCGACAACGGCACCTACACCTGCGACGCGCTGATCATCGCCACCGGCGCCTCGGCCAAGTACCTGGGCCTGCCCAGCGAGGAAAAATTCGCGGGCAAGGGCGTGTCCGCCTGCGCCACCTGCGACGGCTTCTTCTACCGGGGCCAGGACGTGGCGGTGATCGGCGGCGGCAACACGGCGGTCGAGGAAGCACTTTATCTGTCCAACATCGCCCGCCAGGTTACCGTCGTGCACCGCCGCGACAGCTTCCGCAGCGAGAAGATCCTGCAGCAGAAGCTCTTCGAGAAGGACAACATCAAAGTAATCTGGAATCACGCGGTCGACGAGATTCTGGGCGACGACAACGGCGTCACCGGCGTGCGTATCAAGCACGTGGAGGACGGCAGCACCCAGGAGCTCAGCGTGCAGGGCGTATTCATCGCCATCGGCCACCATCCCAACACCGCCATCTTCGATGGCCAGATCGAGATGGACGAGCGCGGCTACATCAAGACCCAGGGCGGCAACAGCGGCAACGCCACCGCCACCAACATTCCCGGCGTCTTCGCCGCCGGCGACGTGCAGGATCACATCTACCGCCAGGCGGTCACCTCGGCGGGCAGCGGCTGCATGGCCGCCCTGGACGCCGACCGCTATCTGGAAACCCTGGAATAGGCAGTGAAGAAGCGGGCCGCCTCCCGGCAAAGCAGCAGGGCCGGCCCGCCGCACGCGCAGCAGAAAAGATCCCGCCGGCGCGCGGCCCTCAGCCTGGAGGAACAGAGCGAATTTCGCGAGGCCGTCAAGGACGTACAGCCGCTCAAGCGGCCGGTGCGGGCCATTGCCAAGGCGCCCCCGCCCCCGCCCATTCCCAAGCAAAGCCATCGGGACGAGCGCGACGTCCTGGACAGCCTGCTCACCCACGCCGTCGACCTGGACAGCCTCGAAACCGGCGAGGAACTGCTCTTTTTGCGCCCGGGGCTGCAGCACAATCTGCTGCGCCGCCTGCGCCGCGGCCACTTCGCCATCCAGGCGAGCTTCGATCTGCACGGCCTGACGGTGCCCGAGGCCAAGGAAGCCCTCGGGATCTTCCTGGCGCAGGTGCAGCGCCAGGGATTGCGCTGCGTGCGCATCATCCACGGCAAGGGCTTGAGTTCGCCCAACCGTGAGCCGGTCCTGAAAGGCAAGGTGCGCGGCTGGCTCATGCAGCGGGAGGAGGTCCTGGCCTTCGCCCAGGCGCGGCCGACGGAGGGCGGCAGCGGCGCGGTGGTGGTGCTGCTGGCGCGCCAGCAAAGCTGAGCGCCACCCTTGTCGTGGCCATCCGGCAGGCGGCAAGCTGCGAATCCGTGCGAACCTTCCACAATTGCCCATTCCATAGGAGAAGCATGCCGCCATGGCGAAATTCTACGATGCGCTGACGGATACCGTGCGTGAATTCATTGCGCAGCAGCAGATCTTTTTCACCGCTACCGCCCCGGCATCGGGACGGGTCAATCTGTCGCCCAAGGGGCTGAACAGCTTCCGCTGCCTGGACGAGCGCACGGTGGCGTACCTGGACCTCACCGGCAGCGGCAACGAGACCGCCGCCCATCTGCGGGAGAACGGCCGCATCACGCTCATGTTCTGCAGCTTCGCCGACAAGCCGCTGATCCTGCGCCTCTACGGCCAGGGCCGGGTGATCCGGCCGCGCGATCCCGAATGGGCGCAGTTTCATGCCCATTTCGATGCCCTGCCCGCGGAGCGGCAGATCATCGTCGTCGACGTGCAGACGGTGCAGACCTCTTGCGGCTATGGCGTGCCGCTGTACGACTACGTGGGCGAGCGCGAGACGCTGGCGCGCTGGGCGGAAAAAAAAGGTGAACAGGGCATCCGCGACTACTGGCGGGAGAAGAATCAGCGCAGCATCGACGGCCTGCCGACCCACATCCTGGAGGATTAGGCGCGCCGCCTAGTCCGCCGGCAGCGGCTGGCCGCTCTGCAGCAGCGCGTCGAGCAGGCTGGTGGCATAGCTGCCGGCCGGCAGGGTGAAGCGCAGCCAGCCGCCATCCTCCGCCGCCGCCCACGTGAGCTCACCGGCCAGCGCGCGCAGCGGGCGGCGGTCCGCCTCCAGCCCCTGGGCGTCCAAGGCGGCGGCCCAGTCCAGGCCGCTCGCCGCCAGGGGCTCCGGGCCGCGCCAGCGGGCCAGCGCCGCCCGCTCCGCGTCCGCCGCCTCGCCTTGCGGCTGCAGCCCGCCGCGCCCGCAAAGCGGGCCGGTGGGATGCAGGTCCAGGGCCGCCGCCCGCGCCTGCAGGTCCATCAGCTCCTCCGGCCGGGCCGGAAACAGGCTGCGGCTGCCGGCCAGCATCACCAGCTCGCCGGACAGCACTTGGTTCCAGGTGCCGGCCTCGACGCGCGCCGCCAGCACCGCATTGAAGAGCGCGGCCCGGGCGGCGGACAGATAAATGCCGGCCAGATGGCGGTCCCGGGGACGGAAGCGGCCCGCCAGCAGGGCGGCGGCCCTGTCCAGGTTGCCGCCGGCCAGGCCGAAGCGCTGTTCGCCGAAGTAATTGGGAAAGCCATGCGCGCGGATCAGATCCAGGCGCTCGGCCAGCACCGCCGGATCGCCCTGCAGCGCGCGCAGGCGCAGGGCAAAGCGGTTGCCGGTCAGGGCGCCGCGCCGCAGCTTGCGTGAATGCCGGGCCACCTGCAGCAATTGGAGTTGCCCGTCCTCCAACGCGCTCCAGTCCGGCTCCGGCCTGCCGGCCAGATCCAGCGTGAAGGTCTGAGTGGTGACGGCGTGGCGGTCCTTCATCCCCGCATAGCCCACGTCGCGCTCCCGCACGCCCGCCAGCCGGGCGAGCCGGCGCGCCACCTCATGGGTGTTGAGCCCCGTCTTGCGCACGGCGAGCCAGATGTGCTGTCCGGCGCCGTCAGGGCCAAAGGGCAGGACCTCCTCCACCTGGAAGTCGGCGGGCGCTTCGCGGATGCGGGCGCCCAGCGCCGGCCCCGGAAAGGCGTAGGTGCTCACAGGGCTTGGAGCAGCACCACCGCCTGCGCGGCGATGCCCTCGCCGCGCCCGGCGAAACCCAGATGCTCGGTGGTGGTGGCCTTGACGTTGACCAGGCGCTCCTCGACCTGAAGGTCGCTGGCGATGTTGGCGACCATGTGGGGGATGTGCGGCGCCAGGCGCGGCCGCTGGCAGATCACCGTGGCGTCCAGGTTGCCCAGACGCCAGCCCTGCCGGCGCACCTTGTCCATGACGTCGCGCAGCAGGATGCGGGAGTCGATGCCGGCGAAGGTGGCGTCGGTGTCGGGGAAATGGCGGCCGATGTCTCCCAGGGCCGCCGCGCCCAGCAGGGCATCGCAGACGGCATGCAGCAGCACGTCGGCGTCGGAATGGCCGGCCAGCCCGCGCTCGTAGGGGATCTGGACACCGCCCAGGATCAGGGGCCGCCCGCCGACCAGGGCGTGCACGTCGAAGCCTTGTCCAATGCGCATCATCGCTCCTCCTCGTCCCGGCCCGCCAGGATCTGCGCCGCCAGCGCCATGTCCTCGGGCAGCGTCACCTTGATGTTGTCTGCGTGGCCCGCCACCATGCGCGGCCGCCCACCCGCCCACTCCACGGCGCTGGCCTCGTCCGTCACCTCGATGCCGGCATCCAGGGCCCGCTGCAGGGCGTCGAGCAGCACTTCCAGGCGGAAGGCCTGGGGCGTGAAGGCGCGCCACAGGCGGCTGCGGTCCACGGTTTCCAGAATCTCGCCGTCGCGCACGCGCTTTATGGTGTCCGCCACCGGCACGCCCAGGATGGCCCCCGCCGCGCCCGCATCCAGGGCCGCGAACAGGCTGTCCAGATCGCGCCGGCGCAGACAGGGACGCGCCGCGTCATGCACCAGCACCCAATCGCCCGGCGCGGCCTGCGTGCCGAGCGCCCGCAGGCCGTTCAGGACCGATGCCGCCCGCGTCGCGCCGCCGACCGCGATGGGCAGCAACTTTCTTCGGGTGGCGGCGTCCAAGTGCTCGGCAACGCCGGCCCAATGTGCGTCGGCGGGCGCGAGCATCACCTGCACCCCGGCAACGCGGGGGTGCCGGCACAGCCGGGCCAGGGTATGCGCCAGCACCGGCCGCCCGGCCAAGGTCAGGTATTGCTTGGGCAGCGGGGCGCCCATGCGGCTGCCCGCGCCGGCGGCGGGCACCAGCGCCCAGGCCCGCTCCGCTTGCGAAGAATCCAATGTCATAACGACGTGCCACTCCGATCGACAATCCGCGCATCTTCCTGCATCCGCGGCGCATAGTCAAAGGCGGTCGATCGGGCTAATATTGGCGCCCAAACCGAGAAGCGATGACACGAATTCCATGATACCCGCACTGCCCGCCCTGCCCCCCTCCCCGCCCGCCGCCGGCCTGCCGCTCGTCATCGGCAGCCTGCACGGCTGCGCGCCGGCACCGGTCCTGGTGGCGGCAGCCCGGACCTGGCGCCGCCCGCTTCTGGTGATCGCCAACTCGGCGACCACGCTGCGGCAACTGGAAACCGAGCTGCGCTTTTTCGGTGCCGGCGGCGAGGATCTGCCGCTGCTCTACTTTCCTGACCGGGAAGTGCTGCCTTACGACCTCTTCTCGCCGCCGGCGGACCTGACCGCGCAGCGCCTGGGTACCCTCTATGCCATGCGCGGCCTCGGCCAGGGCATCGTCCTGACCGTGCTGTCGGCGGCCATTCAGCAACTGCCGCCGCCCAGCTACCTGGAGCAGCGCGCCTTCATGCTGTCGCGCGGAGAACTGCTCGATCCGGAAGCCTTCCGCCTGCGCCTGGTCAACGCCGGCTACCGGCAAGTCGGCCAGGTGGGCGAGGCGGGGGAAGTCGCCTGGCGCGGCGGCATTCTGGATCTCTTCCCCACGGGCAGTGCCACGCCCTATCGCATCGACCTCTTCGACAACGAAGTCGACAGCATCCGCCGCTTCGATCCCGAAACCCAGCTGTCCAGCGACAAGGTCGAGCGCGTGGCGCTCCTGCCCGCGCGCGAGGTGCCCAGCGACGAGGAGGCCGTGCAGCGCTTCCGCGCCAACTTCCGCGCCGAATTCGCCGGCGACCCGCAGCGCAGCAGCATTTACAAGGACGTCAGCCGCGGGCTGCTGCCGGCCGGCATCGAAGCCTACCTGCCCTTCTTCTTCGACACGACCGCCTCACTCTTCGACTACCTGCCCGCGGGCAGCGCCGTGGTGCTGGAACCAAGCTGGGAGCAGGCCTATCAGGAAGTTTGGCACGAATGGCAGGCCCGATATGCCGACCGCCAGCACGACCGCAACCGCCCGGTGCTCGCACCCGAACGGCTGTGCCTGCCCCTGGCGGCCTGGCAGGAAACCCTCGATCGGCAAGCGCTGGTGCAGCTCGAAACCCGCGCGGTCGAACAGACGCCGCCCACCAGCCTAGACGCCGCCTTCGCCCCGCCGCCGGATCTGGCGGCCAGCCATGGCCAGGACCCCTTCGCCAAGCTGCTCGCCCTGGTCGACGCCCTGCCCGCCGAGGCGCGCGTGCTCATCGCCGCCGAATCCAAGGGCCGGCGCGAGGCCCTGCACGAGAGCCTGCGCGTGCGCCAGCATGTGCCGGTGACGGTCAAGGACTGGGCCGAATTCCTGGCCGGCGACGTTCGCCTGGCGCTGGTCACCGCGCCGCTGGAGCGCGGCCTCCTGCAACTCGCCGCCGCGGGCGATGTGGCGGAGTTCGCGCTCGTTTCCGAGGCCCAGCTCTTCGGCAACCGGGTCTTCGCCCAGCGTCGCCAGCGGGCGCAGCAGAAGCACAGCCTGGAAGCGGTGATCCGCGATCTGGGCGAGCTCAACCTCGACGATCCGGTGGTGCACGAGGACTACGGCATCGGCCTTTTCAAGGGACTGGCCATGCCCTTTGCCGAGCGCGGCGACGTCAACGAGTACGTCATGCTCGAGTACGCCGACAACGACCTGCTCTACGTGCCCATCGCCGCCCTCGATCGCATCAGCCGCTACGTGGGCAACGTCACCGAGCTGCCGGCCCTGTCCAAGCTGGGCAGCGACCAGTGGAGCAAGGCCAAGGCCCGCGCCCGGGCCAAGGCCATCGATGCCGCCGCCGAGCTGCTGGACATCTATGCCCGGCGCGCCGCACGCCAGGGCCGCACCTTCCCGGCGCCGGACGACGCCTACTGGGACTTCGTTTCCGGCTTTCCCTTCGAGGAGACGCCGGATCAGCAGGCCGCCATCGATGCCGTCATCGCCGACATGAACTCGCCGCAACCCATGGACCGCCTGGTCTGCGGCGACGTAGGCTTCGGCAAGACCGAGGTGGCCCTGCGCGCCGCCTTCATGGCCGTGCACGGCGGCGCCCAAGTGGCAGTGCTGGTGCCCACCACCCTGCTGGCCCAGCAGCACTTCGAGAACTTCCGCGACCGCTTTGCCGAGAGCGCCGTGCGGGTGGAGCTGCTGTCGCGCTTTCGCAGCGCCAAGGAGCAGAAGGCGGTACTGGAGGGCTTGGCGGCCGGCGCGGTTGACGTCGTCATCGGCACCCACCGGCTGCTGCAAAAGGACGTGAAATTCAAGGATCTCGGCCTGCTCATCCTCGACGAGGAGCACCGCTTCGGGGTACGCCAGAAGGATCGGGTCAAGGAACTGCGCGCCGAGGTGGACATCCTGACCCTCACCGCCACGCCGATCCCGCGCACCCTCAACCTGTCCCTGGCCGGCCTGCGCGACCTGTCCATCATCAGCACCCCGCCCGAGCGGCGCCTGCCGGTCAAGACTTTCGTCAACGTCTGGGACGATACCCTGGTCCGCGAAGCCTGCCTGCGCGAGATCCGCCGCGGCGGTCAGGTGTACTTCCTGCACAACGAGGTGCAGAGCATCGAGCGCATGGGCCACAAGCTCGCCAATCTCCTGCCCGAGGCCAGCATCCGCATCGCCCACGGGCAGATGGGCGAGCACGAGCTGGAAGCGGTCATGCTGGACTTCTACCACCAGCGCTTCAACCTGCTGCTCTGCACCACCATCATCGAGTCGGGCATCGACAACCCGCAGGCCAACACCATCGTCATCAACCGCGCCGACAAGCTGGGGCTGGCGCAGCTGCACCAGTTGCGCGGCCGGGTGGGCCGCTCCCACCACCGCGCTTACGCCTATCTCATCACGCCCGAGCCGGGGGCCATGAGCAGCGACGCCCAGAAGCGCCTGGAGGCCATCCAGTCCCTGGAGGACCTCGGCATCGGCTTCGCCCTGGCCAGCCACGACCTGGAGATCCGCGGCGCCGGCGAGATCCTGGGCGAGGAGCAGAGCGGGCGCATCGACGAAGTAGGCTTCACCCTCTACTCCGAACTGCTGAGCGAGGCGGTGGAAGCCATCCGCGCCGGCCGCGACCCGCAGGCCCTGAGCGATAGCCGGGAGACCGGTCCGGAGATCAACCTGAACGTGCCCGCCCTGATCCCGGCCGACTACCTGCCGGACGTGCACCTGCGCCTGCAGATGTACAAGCGCATCGCGCAGGCGGAGGACCAGCACCAGCTCGATGAGCTGCGGGTGGAGATGATCGACCGCTTCGGCCTGCTGCCCGAGCCGGTCAAGACCCTGTTCTGCCAGGCGGAGCTCAAGCTGCTGGCCGCGGCCACCGGCATCCTGCGCATCGACGCCGGCCCGGCGGGCGGGCGCATCCACTTCGGGCCCGAGCCCAAGGTCAAACCCGAAACCATCATCCAGCTCATCCAGACCCGGCAGCAACACTATCGCCTGGAAGGCCAGGACAAGCTGCGCCTCACCCAGGCGCTGCCCGAGGGCCTGGCCCGCTGCCAAGCCATGATCGACCTCATTCGCACACTCAAGGATTGAAGCATGCCGCGCCTGCTCCTCAATTGCCTCGCTCCCCAGGATGCCGCCCCCCTGGCGCTGCCCGCCCTGCCCGCCGGCCTGCGTCTCGACGATCTCGCCGCGCAGCAATGGGCCGGCCTGCGCCTGCGCGCCTGGCAGATGGAAGCCGACGCCGCTTCCCTGGACGCCGCCCGGAACTGGCTGGAGCAGGCGAGCCAGCAACAGGCCGCCACCGACCAGATCTTTCGTGGCCTGCTCCTGGAAGAGGCCCCCGCGGCGGCGCGCTTGGTGCTGCAAGGCCCGCAGCTGGACGGCCGCGTGCTGCGCCGCGCACTGGATGCGCTGCACCTGGCCGGCTTCGCCGCCGCCGGGCCGCTGCGCGCCAACGGCGCCGCAGTCCTGCAGATCAATGTGGCGGGCGCGGCCGCCGACCTGCGTCTGCTCAACCATCGCCTGGCGGAAGCCGTGGCCGACCTGAGCGTGGATGCCGCCGTTTGTCCCGCCGACTGGCAGCCCGGCCATTTCGGCCTGCTGCTCACGGACATGGACTCCACCCTCATCAGCATCGAATGCATCGACGAACTGGCCGACATGGCCGGACTGAAGCCGCAGGTGGCCGCCATCACCGAGCGGGCCATGCAGGGCGAGTTGGACTTCGCCGCCAGCCTCAAGGCGCGCGTGGCCCTGCTTGCAGGCCTGCCGGAGAGCATGCTGGAGCGGGTTTATCAGGAACGCCTGCGGCTGAATCCCGGCGCCGAACGGCTGGTGGCCGGCCTGCGCGCCCAGGGTTGCCGGGTGGGCGTGGTGTCCGGCGGCTTCACCTTCTTCACCGACCGGCTGAAGGCGCGGCTGGGGCTGGATTACGCCTTCGCCAATACGCTGGAAATCAAGGGCGGCAAGCTGACCGGCCGCGTCCTGGGCGAAATCGTGGACGCCCAGGGCAAGGCCCGCATCCTGGAAGCCCTGGCCCGGGAAAATGGCCTGGCGCTGAGCCGCTGCATCGCCATGGGCGACGGCGCCAACGACCTGCCCATGCTGCAGAAAGCCGGCCTCGGCATCGCCTACCGCGCCAAACCCGTGGTCCGCGCCCAGGCCGACTACAGCATCCAGCACACGGGCCTGGACGGCGTGCTGGCGCTGATGGGGGATGGAGCAGGCGCAGAATGCTGAACGGGAGTCCAGGCTGGGGAGCGGGTATGCGGCGAATGCCAAGTGAGGGTATACAGGCGTGGGCTGGCTCGCGATGGATTGGAGCGCCCGGCAGGGAAGCGCGAGTCAGCTCGCGCCCATGTCCGGTCCAGCCGCATGGCCCTGGGGGCGTTCGCCGCACCGCCCCCTCATCCCGGCCTCTCACCGAGGGAGAGGGTGTTCGTGGCAGGCGAGCGCCGCGCCATCAATGCTCCGGCAGCGTGCCTGGCCGCGTTGGTTCACGGGCTGTAGGAGCGAGCTTGCTCGCGAGCCGCTCTGCCGGTAGATGAAATCGCGAGCAAGCTCGCTCCTACAGCCCTCATCCTGCCCGCTCTCAAATGGAGAGGGTATTGGGGCAGGCCCACGCGATGCTGCTGCACCGTGCAGTGGGTTCCGAGGTTCTGGGTTTTCCACCCCGTTGTCCCGCAAGTCGCGCCGGGCACCCCGCGCCTGCGCGGGGCGGGAAAACGGGAGCGGCAAAACGAGCGCAGCGAAGTTTCGTGAGCGTAGCGAAAGCGAACGCAGTGATCGGCAAAACGACCAAGGGAGTTTACCGCAGCGCTGTCGGCGCCTATGGCGCCTCAGGAAACGGGCCCTGCCCGTTTTCGCGAGCGCAGCGAGAGCGACCAGCGGGAGTGGCAAAGCAGGTTGCCGTCGGGCAACCCCCGACACCCAACCCGCGGGCACAACCCGCTCCTAACCCCGTTGGGCTTCGCGCCGCTCAGCCCAAGCCACGACTGCACGCCCACCGCCCCGGCTCAATCCAGCGCAACCGCGCCCCGTCAATTCGGTATGCTGCTGTTGCCGCTGCTGTAGGAATCGAGCACCTCTTCGCTGCCCGTCTGCTGGGTCTGCATGCTCATCGCCTGGGCGGCCGAGGGCGCGCAATACTGGCAGGGACCCTCGTGGTGGCTGGTCAGGGGCACGATGGTTTCCAGCAATTGGCGCACCCGCCCCATGCCCTCGACCATGACCTCCTGCAGGCTCTCCAGACTGATCACGCCCTCGGTCTTGCCCGCCGCCGGGTTGACCACCAGGCAAATGGGGGCGTAGCACAGGCCCAGTTCGCGGGCCAGCTGCGCCTCGGGCGAACCGGTCATGCCGACCATGTCGCCGCCGTCGCGCTCGATGCGGCGGATTTCTGCGGCCGTCTCCAGGCGCGGGCCCTGGGTGGCGGCGTAGACGCCGGCCATGAGCAGCGGCTTGCCGAGCTGCTCCGCCGCCGCCCGGTAGTCGAGGCGCAGCCGCTCGCAGTAGGGAAAGCTGAAATCGATGTGGACCACCTGCTTGTCGCCGCCTTCAAAGAAGGTGTGATGGCGGCCGTGGGTGTAGTCGATCAACTGGTCCGGACAGGCGATGACGCCCGCCTGCATCGCCTCCGCGATGCCGCCCACGGCGGCGACGGCGATGATCTGGCGCACGCCCACGTAGTGCAGGGCCCAGATGTTGGCCCGATAGTTGACCTGGTGCGGCGGGATGGTGTGGCCGTAGCCGTGCCGCGCCAGAAACACCACTTCCGTGTGGCCCAGACGCCCGAAAGTCAGCGGGCCGGAGGGCTCGCCGTAGGGTGTGCGGACGATGCGGCGGTGAACGATTTCCAGGTTCTTCAGCTTGGTCAGGCCGCTGCCGCCTATGATGCCGACTAAACTCATGTATTTACCTCGGCGGAGATGCCCTCGTGCAGGGCAAAGACCCCGGGGGCATTGCGCCATAGGCCGCTGCAGTCCATCCCGTAGCCGAACACGTACACGTCGGGCACGTTCAGCCCCATGTAGTCGACCGGCACCGTCAGGCTGCGTGGGCGAACCTTGTTGATGAGCACCGCCGTCAGCACCCGGCTGGCGCCCTCGGCCCGGCAGTGGGCCTGGATCTGGTGCAAGGTCACGCCTTCGTCGAGGATGTCGTCGACGAGGATCACCACCCGGTCCTTCAGGCTGTTGCGGGGACGGGCGATCCAGCGCAGCTCGCCGCCCACCGTGGCGCTGCCGTAGCGCGTCGCGTGGAGGTAATCGAGTTCCAGGGGAAAGGCGAGATGGGGCAGCAGCATGCCCGTGAAAACGATGGCACCCGTAAGCACACAGATGACCAGAGGAGGCTCGACCGGCGCCAGTGCCGCCAGGTCGGCGTTGATGCGTGCAGCAATGTCGCGCACCGCTGCGTCAACGGCTGCCGGGCTGTGGATGATGGATACCGGGCCCGGCAGGGTTGACTTGTCCATGCAGGCCTTTACTTAATAGGTAAAGGTAACGACGTCGTCGTCCATGGCCTGTTCGATGACGTAAGCGCCGCCGACCACGTCCTCGATTTCGGGGATCAGGTCTTCCTTGGTGGCGCTCCACAGCTCCAAGGTGGGCGTGCAGGCGTAGAACTTCACGCCGGCCTCATGGGCGTCCTTGATGAAATCGTACACGCTCTTGGGGCTGCCCGGCATGACAAACAGTTTCTCGGCGACGCCCTTCTTGGCCAGCTCGCCGGCGCGGGCGGTCAGAATGACTTCGACTTCGTAGTCCATCGCGGCGGCCACGGTCGCCTGGAAGAAAGGCGCGCCCAGCTCCTGGGGGTTGGAGGGATCCGTGTTCACCATCATCATCAACAGTTTGTCAGCCATCTAAGTCTCCTTGAAAAATGAAGCTCGAGAAAATGCCTTATAATTATACTCACGGCTAGCGGATGGGCACACCTGAATTATCTAATAACAATATAAGCAAGCTTGTTTCTTTGCAAGCGATGCGCCGTTGCGTAACGCGGCATCCGCAGCCGCTTCACGATCCGGAGCCACCCTTTCCATGACGCCTGAAATCATGCTCGTTCTCGGCGTGCTCGCCGTGACCATCCTGCTCTTCGTGACTGAGTTGCTGCGCGTCGACGTGGTGGCGGTGCTGGTGATGCTGGCCTTGGGCTGGCTGGGCCTGGTCAGCCCGCAGGAAGTGTTTTCCGGCTTCGCGAGCAACGCCGTGATCTCCATCGTCGCCGTGATGATCCTCGGCTACGGCGTGGACCGCACCGGCGTCATGCAGCGGGTGACCCGACCCATCCTGCGGCTGGCCGGCGGGCGGGAGTCGCGCCTGACGGCGCTGGTCTCCGCCACCGTGGGCGGCATCTCCGCCTTCATGCAGAACGTGGGCGCCGCCGCCCTCTTCCTGCCGGCGCTCATGCGCATCTCCCGGCAAAGCGGCATTCCCGCCTCGCGCCTGCTCATGCCCATGGGCTTCGCCGCCATCCTGGGCGGCACCTTGAGCATGGTGGGCTCGAGCCCGCTCATCATCCTCAACGATCTCATGCGCAGCGGGGGCCAGGAAACCTTCGGGCTCTTCGCCGTCACGCCCATCGGGCTGGCGCTGCTGGCCGCCGGCATCCTGTACTTCGTGCTCTTCGGCAAGCTGGTGCTGCCGGCCGCCGGCGGCACCAGCAGCAGCACCCAGCTGCAGCAGGCCCTCATGCAGAGCTATCAGCTGCCGGGCACCCTCTTCGAGCTGCGCGTGGCCGCCGGCAGCCCGCTGATCGGCAAGACCCGCGAGGAGGTCGGCATGCATGGGCGCTACCATTTGTCACTGGTAGCCTTGGAGGATGGCGGCGAAGTGCTCTACGCTCCCTGGCGGCACGCCCATTTCGCGCGCGGGCAGGTGCTGGCGGTGATCGGCGACGAGGCGGATGCGCGGCGCTTTGCCAGCGACTTCGGCCTGGAGCTGCGCGCCGCCCCGGAAACCTTCGAAGAGCGCCTCGGCGCCCATGCCGCCGGCTTCGCCGAGGTGGTGGTCGCGCCGCGGGCGCCGCTCATCGGCCAGACCCTGGAGGAGATCGCCCTGCGCCGCCACTACGGTGTGGAACCGCTGGTGCTGGTCCGCCGCGGCGAGCAGGTGCGTGGTGATTTCTCCGACGAGCCCCTGCAAGCGGGCGATGCGCTCATCGTCTATGGGCGCTGGGAGCGGATCAAGGGCCTGGCTGACGAGCAGAATTTCGTGCCGGTGACCCCGGTGCAGGCGGAGCTGATGGACGAGTCCAAGGCCAACCTGGCCCTGCTCTGCTTCGCCGGCGCCATCGGCTTGGCGCTGGCGGGCGTACAGCTGTCCCTGGCGCTCATGAGCGGCGCCCTGGCGATGGTGCTGTTGCGGGTCCTGCCCATGGATGAGGCCTACAAGGCGGTGGACTGGCGCACGGTCTTCCTGCTGGCCGGGCTGATTCCGCTCGGGCTGGCCATGGAAAAATCCGGGGCCGCCGTCTATGTGGCCACCCAGCTGATGAGCTGGCTGCACGGCGCCCACGTGCTGCTGCTCCTTCTGGCGGTAGCCGTGCTGGCCACCCTCTTCTCCTTGTTCATGTCCAACGTGGCGGCGACGGTGCTGCTGGTGCCGCTGGTCATCAGCATGGGCCAGATGGCCGGCATCGACCCGCGCGCGCTGGCGCTGCTGGTGGGCATCTGCGCTTCCAACTCCTTCTTCCTGCCCACTCACCAAGTCAATGCCCTGCTCATGGGGCCGGGCGGCTATCGCAACGCCGACTTCATGCGCGCGGGCGGCATCATGTCCGTGCTGTTCATCGTCATCGCCGTCGGCATGAGCTATCTCCTTTATCTATAAAAGAAAACCCGGCCGAAGCCGGGTTTTGCCGCGGGAGGGCGCGCGCTTACTGGATCTCGATCTTCTTGCGCTTGGCCGACTCCGCCTTGGGCAGCACCAGCTCCAGGATGCCGTCGTGGCAGGTGGCCTTGGCCTGGTTGCTGTCCACTTCCTCGGGCAGTTGGATGCTGCGGGAGAAGCTGCCGAAGCGGCGCTCGCGATAAAGGTAATTGCCCTGCTCCTGCTCGCTTTCGTCCTGCACCTGACCGCTGATGAAGACCTGATTGCCCTGCACCTGGATGTCCAGATCCTCCTTCTTGATGCCGGGAATGTCGGCCTTGACCACGATTTCGTTGTCGCGGTCGACGATGTCGATGCTGGGCGCGCGTCCCACGCCTTCGCCCATGAGCTCGGTCATGCGCACCGGACGGAAGAAGGCCGGCATCATGCTCTCGAAAATCTGATCGAAGGGATCGGCCATGCCACGCGCCACCTGCCGGCCTGCGGGTCTCTGGGTGATGTTAGCCATGATAACCTCCTGTTCATCAAGTGGTTGACGGATCATGTTGCTTTTCCACTTGCTTAGTTGGGGTCAGGGCACGGCCATTTCAAGAGCTGCCAGCGGATAAGGGCCCGGCCTGGTTGGCCGCCATTACCCGATTGCGCCCGGCCTTCTTGGCTTGGTACATGGCCTGGTCAGCCCGCTCCAGCAGGCTTTCCATACTTTCCGGCGCGTGCCAGCGGGCGATGCCGGCGCTGAAGGTGATGGGCAACGGGCTGCCGTTGTGCGGAAACGGCGCACGCGCCAGGACCTGCTGCAGGCGGGTCAGCACCTGCTCAGCCCGATCCAGATCCGTGTCGGGCAGCAGGATCACGAACTCCTCGCCTCCCGAGCGCGCCAGGATGTCGGTAGGCCGCAGCGCGCCACCGAAGACCTTGACCAAGTGCTTGAGCACCTGATCGCCCAAGTCGTGGCCGTAACTGTCGTTCAGGCTCTTGAAGTGGTCGATGTCCAGCAGGGCCACGCTCAGCGGCGTGCGCAGTCGCTGGGCCCGGCTGAACTCGCGGGCGAAGGCCGATGCCATGCCGCGACGGTTGAGCACGCCAGTCAGGGGATCTTCCTGGATGAGCTGGCTGACCTCCTCCAGCTCCTGCTCCAGGCTGCGGATACGGCCCTCGGCGCTTTCCACCTGCTGACGCGCGGCCAGGAGCTCCGTGTGCAGGCGCCGGGTCTGCTCCTCGATGCCCTTGCTTTGCTGAAGGATGTCGCGCAGGATGCGGTTGATCTCGTTCAGGTCCTCGGTGCGCTCCAGCTCGGCCGCCCATGCCTGGACCAGCTGATAGTATTCGCCCGTGGCCAGGGACACCTGCTCGATGCTGCCGATCACCAGCCCGGCCATGGACTTCAGGGCCTCGCGGGCCTCCAGGATGGACTGCTTCAGGAAGCCCTGCTTGTAGATGACTTCCTTGAACTGCTCCTCCACCCGCTTGAGCGCCGACAGATCCAGCGGGGGCTGGATCAGGCCCTGGATGCTGGCCATCTGCCCGGCCAGCCACTGGTCCTCGATGAGCAGCTCGGTGATGTTTTCGGTGAAGAGGCGCAAGAGCGCGATGAGGCCCTCCTGCAGCTGGGCATCGACGTTGCCCTGCAGCTCGATCCGGATCCAGAATTGCTTGAGTTCGCGGGCGAAGGCCGCCAGCGCGGCGCCGTCATCCACCCGCTCGGCGGCGCGGAGCAGGCGTTCGGCCTCGCTCTGCAGGTGCGGCCAGCACCCCAGACGCGGGACGACGCCGAAGCGCAGCGCCTGCACCAGCACTTCCCGCCACTGCTGGAAAGCTTCCACCTGCGCTGCGGGCGACGCTTGCGGTCCATACGGCAGCAGGCGGCGCAAACGCCCCCCCGGCCCAGCCGCCGCTTCGGACACCTCGGACGGCGTCGGCGGGAACACGGCCGGCGAGCGCTCCGGCAGGGCGGCCCACTGCTGCAGCAGGGTGGCGAGCGCCAGGGCAAAGCCCTGGGGATCTGCCCCCCGGCTGCTCACCAGCCGATCCAAGGCCTCCTGCTTTTGCAGATAGGTCAGCCCAGCCTGGCGCCGCTCCCACTCCCGGACCAGGCGCTTGCACAGATCGCCCCAGACGCCGGCCGGTCCGGCGCTGAAGGCCAGCCCCTGCAGGAGCCGCTCCAGCAGCGGCTGCCAATTGGCCGTGCTGCGCCACTGCTCCAGTTCCTGGAGCACGCCCGCCAGCTCCGGATGGCGGGCGGCGGCGTCGCGCAGCATCTCACCGAGCAGGGCGGCCGGCTCCGGCCCGGCCGGCGGCGCCGGCTCGCCGGCCACCTCGGCGTAAATGCGCGCATAGTGCGCCGGGGTCGGGGGCAGGCGCAGCGCCGCCAGCCGCGTGAGGGTCTGACGGGCGAGTTCTGCGGGAGAGCGGGAGCTGGCGGGCATGGTCGGTCCTGGGCGAATTCCCGCCGTGCTGTCAGCGGTAGTAGTCGCGGTACCAGGCGACGAAGCGGGCCAGGCCGTCGGCCAGGGGGGTGGCCGGCCGGAAGCCGACGGCCTGCTCCAGATCATTGATGTCGGCGTAGGTCGCCTGCACGTCGCCGGGCTGGAACGGCAGGAGCTCCAGCTGCGCCTTGCGGCCCAGAGCCTGCTCCAGGGTCTCGATGAAATGCAGCAGTGCCACCGGCTGGTTGTTGCCGATGTTGTACACCCGGTAGGGCGCGTAGCTGCTCGCCGGGTCGGGGGCGTCGCCCGACCACACCGGATCGGGCGACGGGATGTGCTCCATCACCCGCACGATCCCCTCGACGATGTCGTCGATGTAGGTGAAGTCCCGCTGCATCTGCCCGTGGTTGAAGACCGGGATGGGCTCGCCGGCCAGGATCTTGCGGGTGAAGCTGAAGTAGGCCATGTCCGGCCGGCCCCAGGGCCCGTAGACGGTGAAGAAGCGCAGGCCGGTGCAGGGCAGGCCGAAGAGGTGGCTGTAGCTGTGCGCCATCAGCTCGTTGGCCTTCTTGCTGGCGGCATAGAGGGACACGGGATGATCCACGTTGTCATGGGTGCTGAAGGGCATGCGGGTGTTGGCGCCATAGACGGAGCTGCTGGAGGCATAAACCAGGTGCTTGACGCCGCCCTGGCGGCACCCCTCCAGCACGTTGCCGAAGCCCACCAGGTTGCTGTCGATGTAGGCGGCGGGGTTCTCCAGGGAATAACGCACGCCGGCCTGCGCGGCCAGATTCACCACCACGTCGAAGCCGCCCTCGGCGAAGAGTTCGGCCACGGCGGCCCGGTCGGCCAGATCCAGGCGCCGGAAACGGAAGCCCGCCTGCCCCTCCAGCCGCGCCAGGCGCGCCTGCTTCAGGCCCACCTCGTAATAATCATTCAGGTTGTCGATGCCGACCACCGCGTCGCCGCGGGCCAGCAGGCGCTGGCTCAAATGATAGCCGATGAAGCCGGCCGCGCCCGTTACCAGCACCTTGCGCGGCATGCTCAGCCCTCCTGCCGCGCGGCCAGCCAGCGGACGTAGTTGCCCACGCCTTCCTCCACCCGCTGCAGGGGGGCCCCATAGCCGGCCCGGCGCAGGGCGGCGATGTTGGCCTCGGTGTAGCTCTGATACTTGCCGTGCAGGGCGGCGGGCATGGGGATGTACTGGATGACGTTCTCCCGCTGCAGGGTCTGCAGGTCGCGGGGTCGGTGCTGCGGATCCCGGAGGGCGTCGACGGCGTTGACGACCGCCACCGCCACCTCGTTGAAGCTCTGCGCCTGGCCGGTGCCCAGATTGAAGATGCCCTGCCCGGGATGATCCAGGAAGTGGAAGTTGATCTCGACCACGTCGTCCACGAAAACGAAGTCGCGGCGCTGCTCGCCGTGGGCATAGCCGTCGCTGCCCTCGAACAGCCGCACGTAGCCGTGCTCGCGGTACTGGTTGAAGAAGTGGAAGGCCACCGAGGCCATGCGGCCCTTGTGCTGCTCGCGCGGCCCATAGACGTTGAAGTAGCGGAAGCCGACGATGGGCGCGCTGGCCGCGGGCAGGACGCGGCGCACGAACTGGTCGAACTGGAATTTGCTGTAGCCGTAGACGTTGAGGGGGGCTTCGAACTCGCGCCTTTCCTCGAAGACCCGGCCGGCGCCGTAGACGGAGGCGCTGGAGGCGTAGAGCAGCGGCACGCGCTGGTCCTGGCACCAGGCCAGCAAAGCCTTCGAGTATTCGTAATTGTTCTGCATCATGTAGCGGCCGTCCGGCTCCATGGTGTCGGAGCAGGCGCCCTCGTGGAACACGGCCGCGGCCTTGGGCAGCTTGCCCTGCTGCAGCGTCTGCAGGAAGAGCTCCTTGTCCAGGTAGTCGGCGATCTCGCAGTCTACCAGGTTGCGGAACTTGTCTCCGCTGCTCAGATTGTCCACCACCAGGATGTCGCGCTCGCCGCGCGCGTTCAGCCCCTTGACGATATTGGCTCCGATGAAGCCTGCACCACCCGTTACGATATACATGCCGTTTCCCGCTTGCTTGTGATTCCCGATGCGCCGTGCCGCCGCGCCTACTCCGTCCGTCCCAGCGCCTGCGCCAGCTCCGCCGGGCTGACGGCGGCGGCGCCCAGCTTGCCGACCACGATCCCCGCCGCCTCGTTGGCCAGGGTGACGGCGTCGTCCAGCGCCCAGCCCGCCGCCAGGGCGGCGGCCAGGGTGGCGATCACCGTGTCGCCGGCGCCGGTCACGTCGAAGACCTCGCGCGCCCGGGCCGGATGATGAAAGTGCTCGCCGCTGGCCAGCACCAGGGTCATGCCCCCCTCGCCCAGGGTCACCAGCAGGCTCTGCAACTGCAGATCCTCGATCAGGGCCAGGGCGCGGGCCAGGAAATCCGCCTCGTCGCGCCAGGGGCCCACCACCGTCTGGAATTCCAAGCGGTTGGGCGTCAGCAGATAAGCGCCGCGATAGCGGGCGAAGTCCCGGCCCTTGGGGTCCACCAGCACCCGCAACCCCTGTCGCCGGGCGTGGGCGATCAGGCTCGGCGCCTCGCTCAGGGCGCCCTTGGCGTAGTCGGACAGCACCAGCAGGTCCGCCTGGCCGCAGGCCTGCTGCACCGCCTCCATCAGGCCGTCGATGTGATGCGGCGCCGGCTGGTCTTCGAAATCCATGCGCAGCAACTGCTGATGCTGGCTGATCACGCGCAGCTTGACCGTGGTCGGGCAGGCGCGATCGGGCAGCAACTGGTGAGACACGCCCTGCCCGGCCAGCAGCGCTTCCAGGCGTCCGGCCGCCTCGTCCAGCCCCACCGGCGCCAGCAGGTTCACGCCCGCCCCCAGGGCGGCGATGTTCATGGCCACGTTGGCGGCGCCGCCGGGCCGCTCCTCCTCCCGTTGCACGCGCACGATGGGCACCGGCGCCTCGGGGGAAATGCGCTCCACGGCGCCGTGCCAATAGCGGTCGAGCATGACGTCGCCCGCCACCAGCACCCGGGCGCGGCCCAGGCTGGCCAGGGGCGGCAGCTTGTCGGCAAACGATGACATTCCAGTTCCTTCTTGCAACGAAAATCGACGGCCGGATCCGTTCGCCGGGGCGCTCATGGGGCGATTTCCAGCACTACGAAGGCCAGGGCGTGGCCCCGCTCGTCGGAGATGCTCAAATGCGCCCTGATACCCTCGCCGAAAGCCAGCAACCGCGCCTGCGCGCGGCCCGCCCACAGAAGCTGCGGCTGCCCCAGGTTCGTATGCGTCACCTGCACGTCCCGCCAGCGCATGCCGTCGCGCAGGCCCGTGCCCAGGGCCTTGAGGGCGGCCTCCTTGGCGGCAAAGCGGCGAGCCAGAAAGGAAGCTGGATGCGCGTGCGCGACGAAGTCCGCCAGTTCCAATGGGCCGAGCAGCCGTTGCGCCAGCCGGTTGCCGAAGCGCGCGTGCAAAGCCTGCATGCGCGCGGTTTCCACCAGGTCGGTGCCGATGCCGACGATCAACGGGCGGCGGCCTCGCGCATCAGGCGCTTCATCTCCTGCACCGCCTGGCGCAGGCCGCTGAAGAGCGCACGCGAGACGATGGCATGGCCGATGTTCAGCTCGGCGATGCCGGGGATGGCGGCGACCGCCTGCACGTTATGGTAGTTCAGGCCATGCCCGGCGTTCACCTGCAAGCCCAGCGACTGGGCCAGGGCCACGGCGCTTTCGATCAGCGCCAGCTCGTCCTGGCGGGCCTGGGCGTCGGCGGCATCGGCGTAGCGGCCGGTATGGATCTCCACCACCGGCGCGCCGGCCTCTGCGGCGGCCTCCAGCTGAAAGGGATCGGGGTCCACGAACAGGGACACGCGCACCCCGCCCTCCTTCAGGCGCTTGCAGGCCTTGCCGACTTTCTGCAGCTGCCCGGCCACGTCCAGCCCGCCCTCGGTAGTCAGTTCCTCGCGCCGCTCCGGCACCAGGCAACAGTCGGCGGGACGCACGCGCAGGGCGGTCTGGATCATTTCCTCGGTGACCGCCATTTCCAGATTGATGCGGGTCTGCACCGTCTGTGCCAGCAGTTCCACGTCGCGCACCTGGATGTGGCGCCGGTCCTCGCGCAGGTGCAGGGTGATGCTGTCCGCGCCGCCCTGCTCCGCCTCGAAGGCGGCCTGGATCGGGTCCGGGAAGCGGGTGCCGCGCGCCTGGCGCAGGGTGGCGATGTGATCGATGTTGACGCCTAGTTTAATCATCCGGGTTCTCTGCCTCCAGGGAAGACGGTTCGCCGTCGGGATTGCGCGTGCCGGCAGCATCCGCGGCATGATGGCCGCGCCAGTAGGCCCGCAAGAGGGCCTGGCTCTGCAGCGGCCGGCTGCCCAGGAGCGCGGCCAGCTCGCCGCGCAGCCAGTGCTTGGCCATCCGCCGCTCGGCTGCGTCGGGCAGCCCCGGCGCGCCCTGCAACTGCAGGAGGGTCGGCGCGTTCAGGGCGAAGCCGCCGAAGCGGCCGGCGCCGTGCTCCTCGCAATACAGGCCTTCCTGCGGGAAATAGTACCATTTTCCCGCTGCGTCATTGAGGGTCTTGCCGCAGCTGCGGCAGTGGGTCAGATCGGGACCGAAGCCGATGGCCTGCAGCAGCTCCAGCTCGAAGCGCCGCAGCACCCAGTCGGGCTCCCGGCCGGCGGCCAGATCGGCCAGGGCCGTCTCGTAGGCGGTGAAAAGCGCCGGATGGGGATCCCAGCGGGCCAGCAGGCGCAGCAGCAGTTCGTTCAGGTAGAAGCCGCAAAGGGTCGGCAGGGTGGACAAGGCCAGGATGGGCCCGCTTTCCTCGGCCTGGGTCAGGGTCACCAGCTCCCCGCGCCCCCGCCAGCTCACCAGGTATCTCTGCCAAGGCTGCAGACGGCTCAAGCTGCTGCGCGGCCGCCGCGCGCCGCGCGCCACGGCGCCGATGCGCCCGTGTTCGGCAGTGAACAACTCCACCAGCAGGCTGCTCTCCTGATAAGGATGGCGGTGCAGCACATAGGCGGGTACCGCCTCCGGCGCGGTCATCAGCTCTCTCCGTCATGATAGCCGAGACTGTGCAGCACGCGGGCATCCGTGGACCAACCGCTCTTGACCTTGACCCAAAGCCCCAGGAACACCCGTCGGTCCAACAGCTTCTCCAGCTCCAGGCGGGCCGCCTGGCCGATCTGCTTGAGCCGCTCGCCGCCGGCGCCGACCAGGATGGCCTTCTGCCCCTCCCGCTCCACGTAGATGGTGGCATGGATGCGCGTCAGGCGGCCCTCTTCCTTGAACTCGTCGATGGCGACGGCCATGGCGTAGGGCACCTCCTGCCCAAAGCTGCGGAAGACCTGCTCGCGGATGAGCTCCGCCGCCATGAAGCGCATGGACTTGTCGGTGATCTCGTCCTCGCCGTAGAAGGGCTCGCCCATCGGCAGATAGCGGACCAGCAGGTCTTCCAGGCGCTGCACGTCCTCGGGCCGGCGCGCCGACAGCGGCACGATCTCGGCAAAGTCGTGCCGCTGGGCCATGGCTTCCAGGAAGGGCAGCAATGCCGCCTTGTCCTTGAGCCGATCCACCTTGTTAACCACCAGGATGACCGGTGCCGTGCCCTGGCGCGCCAAATCCAGGGCGCGCTGGTCGTCGTCGCGGAAAACCCCGGCCTCCACCACCAGCGCCACCACATCCACGTCGGTCAGCGCGCTCTTGGCCACGCGCATCATGTAGCGGTTGAGCTGGGACTTGGCCACGTGGATGCCCGGGGTGTCCACGTACAGCAGTTGGGCGTCGGGGCGGGTCTTGATGCCCAGAATGCGGTCACGGGTGGTCTGCGGTCGACGTGACGTGATGCTGACCTTCTGGCCCACCAGATGGTTGAGCAGGGTCGACTTGCCCACGTTGGGCCGCCCCACCAACACCACATAGCCGCTTTTATGGGTCGTTTCGTCCACTCAGCCCACCTTGCCCATTTGCTCCAGCATCAGGGCAGCCGCCGCCTGCTCGGCCTTGCGGCGGCTGCCCTCCTCGGCGTCCACCGGCTCCTGCCCCTGCACATGGCAGCGCGCCACGAAACGCTTGTTGTGGGCCTCGCCCTTTTCCAGCACCAGCTCGTAGCGCGGCAGGGACTTGCCCTGGGCCTGCAGATATTCCTGCAGGCGCGTCTTGGGGTCCTTCAGCTGCGCCTTGATCAGCTCGTCGGACAGATGATGGCCCAAGAGGCGGCGGATCACCGCGTGCACGGCATCGAAACCGCTGTCCAGGTAGACGCCGCCCAGCACCGCTTCCAGGGCGTCCGCCAGGATCGAGGCACGCCGAAAACCGCCGCTGCGCTGCTCACCGATGCCCAGAATCAGATGCTTGCCCAGATCGAGGCTCTGCGCCACCTCGGCCAGGGTCTCCTCGCGCACCAGCCGTGCCCGCATGCGCGACAGATCGCCTTCCAATGCCTGCGGAAAGCGCCGGTACAGCATCTCCGCCACGGCGAAATTCAGCACGCCGTCGCCCAGGAATTCCAGCCGCTCGTTGTTGAACACGTGCGAGCTGCGATGGGTCAGCGCCTGGCGCAGCAGATTCTGGTCCCGGAATGCGTACCCGAGCTTTTGCTGTAGGCTGTCCAAACTCAAGTCCCGTCCACCTGCCTTGTGCTTGCCTGAGTACTGAAATCGAAGCATGCGCTCATATTGCCGAAGAGTTTCACCTTGCGCCCGTAGTTCACCCGAATGACCAGGTTGTTTTCCGAATCCCGTTCGACCTGGATGTCCTCGGGTTCGACGTGGTCCACGTCCGCCACCTCGAAGCGCTTCAGCAGCGAATCGCGCACGTCCTTGTCGCTGGCCACGCTGTCGGTGCTTTGCGCCTGGGAGCGGACCGCGGTAATGACGGACCAGTACTCGTAATAAACCGGAAAAATCTTCGCGGTGAGCACGGCCACCAAGACCAGCAGCACCGCCCAAAACAGAAGGCCGATCAATGTCGCGCCCCGTTCTCCCATCGGCCCCGTCATGCCAACCACCTGCTGCATTCCTCCTCCCCCTCATTATAGTTATGGAATCCACTCTCCCATGCGATCCCAGCGCACCCGGTTGCGCTGCCCGTCCCAGGACCACCAGATCAACATGGCCTTACCAACGATCTTGTCATCGGGGACGAAGCCCCAGTAGCGGCTGTCGTTGCTGTTGTCCCGGTTGTCGCCCATCATGAAATACTGGCCGGCGGGCACCGTGATCGGATCCATCTCGCTCATGCCGCTGTTGGGCACGATAAGCACGTCGTGCACATGATGGCCCAGGGACTCCTGATATTTCTGGGTATCCAGGATATACCCCTGCTCGGTCACATAGCTGTAGTCGCCCATATACTGCATGGGCACCGGCTGGCCATTGACGACGATCTGCTTGTTAATATAGGCGACCGTGTCGCCGGGCAAACCCACCACGCGCTTGATGTAGTCCTTGCTGGGGTCTTCGGGGTAGCGGAACACCACCACATCACCGCGTTGCAGCGGGCTGCCCTGGGTGACCTTCTGGTTGACGATGGGCAGGCGCAAGCCGTAGGTGAACTTGTTGACGAGCAGGAAGTCGCCCACCAGCAGGGTGGGAATCATGGAGCCAGACGGGATCTTGAAGGGCTCGACCACGAAGGAGCGGATGACGAAGACCACCAGGATGACCGGGAAAAAGCTCTTGGCGTACTCCACCGGCCAGGGTTCAGGACGCTCGGGAGCCCGGTGCCGGCGCAGCAGCACAATATCGAGCAGCCAGATCATACCGGTGAGCAGCAGCAAAACGAACATCAACAAGCTGAAATCCATGCTTCTTTTCCCCTTGAAAAACCGCCGGCCCGGAAACGCCGATCCTGTCCGGCGTCCCGCTCCCAATCAGGCATGCGCGTGCGCCGACCGCGCGCTTATTTTTCCACCTTGAGCACCGCCAGGAAGGCTTCCTGGGGAATTTCCACGCTGCCCACCTGCTTCATGCGCTTCTTGCCTTCCTTCTGCTTTTCCAGCAGCTTGCGCTTGCGCGTGATGTCGCCGCCATAGCACTTGGCGGTGACGTTCTTGCGCAGCGCCTTGACCGTCTCGCGGGCCACGATCTGCGAACCGATGGCCGCCTGGATGGCCACGTCGAACATCTGCCTGGGGATCAGTTCGCGCAATCGCGCCACCAGCTCGCGGCCCCGATAGTTGGCCTGGTCGCGGTGGACGATGAGGGACAGGGCGTCGACCTTGTCGCCGTTGATAAGCACGTCCATCTTCACGAGGTTGGAGGGCTGGAAGCGCTTGAACTCGTAATCGAGCGAGGCATAGCCGCGGCTGACCGACTTCAGCCGGTCGAAGAAATCGAGCACCACCTCGTTCAAGGGCAGCTCATAGGTCAGCATGCTCTGCCCGCCCATGAACTGCAGGTTCTTCTGCACCCCGCGCTTTTCCTCGCACAGACCGATCACCGCGCCCAGGTACTTTTCCGGCACCAAAATGTTGGCTTCGATGATGGGCTCGCGCATCTCGGCGATCTTTTGCGGCGGCGGCAGATTGGCCGGGTTCTCCACCTCGATCACATTGCCGTCCGTGGTTTCGACCTGGTATACCACGGTCGGCGCGGTGGTGATCAGGTTCAGGCCGTACTCGCGCTCCAGGCGCTCCTGGATGATCTCCATGTGCAGCATGCCGAGGAAACCGCAACGGAAGCCGAAGCCCAGAGCCTGCGAGGTCTCCGGCTCGAAATGCAGGGACGCGTCGTTGAGGCGCAGCTTTTCCAGGGCATCGCGGAAGGCGTCGTAGTCGCTGGACTCCACCGGATACAGGCCGGCGAAGACCTGCGGCTTGACTTCCTTGAAGCCCGGCAACGGCGCGGCGGCGGGACGGGCGGCCTCGGTCAGGGTGTCGCCCACCTTGGCGCCGTCCACCGTCTTGATCCCGGCGATGACGAAGCCCACCGCCCCGGGACCCAGCTCTCCCACCACCAGCGGCTTGGGCGTGAAGACACCCACCTTTTCCACCAGGTACTGGCGCTTGCCGGCCATGGTCAGGATCTTCTGGCCGGCGCGCAGGCTGCCGTTGAAAACGCGCACCAGCACCACGGTGCCGACGTAGTTGTCGAACCAGGAATCGATGATGAGCGCCTGCAGGGGCTCGTCGGCGCTGCCGGCGGGCGGCGGCACGCGCTCGATGATGCGCTCCAGGATGTCGGTGATGCCCACCCCCTCCTTGGCGCTGGCCAGTACGGCATCGCCGGCGTCCAGGCCGATGATCTCCTCGATCTCCTGCTTGACCCGTTCCGGATCGGCGGCCGGCAGATCGATCTTGTTCAGGACCGGCAGGATCTCCAGGTTGTGCTCCAAGGCGGTGTAGCAGTTGGCCACGCTTTGCGCCTCCACGCCCTGGGAGGCATCCACCACCAGCAGCGCGCCCTCGCAGGCGGCCAGGGAGCGGCTCACCTCGTAGGAAAAGTCCACGTGCCCCGGCGTGTCGATGAGATTCAGGGTGTAGACGTTGCCGTCGGCCGCTTTGTAATGCAGGCGCACGCTCTGCGCCTTGATGGTGATGCCGCGCTCCCGCTCGATGTCCATGGAGTCGAGCACCTGACTGCTCATCTCCCGTTCGCTCAGGCCGCCGCACAGGCGGATGAACTGATCGGCCAGGGTGGACTTGCCGTGGTCGATATGGGCGATGATGGAAAAATTTCGAATCTTGCTGGTATCAGTCATCTCGGGATCTGCCAAGTGCCGGGAGCCGCCATCTTATGACAGCTGCGGCATCGCTGCAAAATACAAGAAAAGGGAGCGATCCGCTCCCTTTTCTTGCAAAAGTGAAAAACTTTGACAAGCCTTCAAGCCGCCTCGTTCGGGCTGCGGCAAGGGCTGGCGTTCCGTTGCTCGACGGGATCGATCATTTTAGCAAAGTTCCCTCATTCAGGCATCGCCGCATTCGCGGCGGGCGCGCAGCCGGCAGCCTGCAAAAAGGCGCTGAGCCGCGTCGGATCCAGCACGTAGCGGGCAAGCTCCTGCTCGCCGGCCAGCAGCACCGGGATCAGCAGCCCGTACCGGGCGGCCAGTGCCGGATCGCTGTCCACGTCCACCAGCTCCAATTGCACCTGGCCGCCGGCCAGATAGGGCTGCAGGAGCGCCAACATGTCCGTGCACAGGTGACATTCCGGCCGGCCCAGCAGGCGCAGGGTGACCGGCGCGACAGCACCAGACACCGCCATCACTTGTCCAGCCGCAGGGCCAGGTACAGACTGCCCGGCCCGCGCTTGACCAGCACCGGCACGGGCTGACCCACGGGGAGGCTGGCGACCAGGCGGCGGAACTGCTCCAGACCGGCGACGGGCTGCTGCGCAATGGCGAGGATCACGTCGCCCGGCCGGAAACCGGCGTCGGCCGCCGGCCCTTCCGTGACCTTGAGCACCTGCACGCCGCCTTCCACGCGCAGGCGCTGGCGCAGCGCCTGCGGCAACGGACCGACGGTCAAACCCAAGCGATCCGACTGCAGGTTGCCGCTCGCCAGCGCCGCCGGCTCCTTGGGCAACTCCTCGATGACCACGTTCACCTTCACCGGCTTGCCATCCCGGATCACGGTCAGCTCGGCCCGGCTGCCCACCGGCATCATGCCCACGATGGGCGGCAGATCGCCGGAGGTGTTGATGGCCTTGCCATTGATGGCCACGATCACGTCCCCCTGCCGGATGCCGGCCTTGGCGGCGGGGCCATTGGGCACCACGTCGCCAACCAGCGCGCCGTTCGGGTTGCTCATCTTGAACGACTCGGCCAGCGGCCGGGTGACCTCCTGGATCATCACGCCCAGCCAGCCGTGGCTGACCTTGCCGGTGCTGCGCAGCTGGTTGACCACCTGCATGGCCACGTCGATGGGAATGGCGAAGGACAGCCCCATGAAACCGCCGGTGCGGCTGTAGATCTGCGAGTTCACCCCCACCACCTCGCCATCCATGTTGAAGAGCGGGCCGCCGGAATTGCCGGGGTTGATGGCCACGTCGGTCTGGATGAAGGGCACGTAGCTCTCGTTGGGCAGGCTGCGTCCCTTGGCGCCCACGATGCCGGCCGTCACGCTGTTCTCGAAGCCGAAGGGTGCACCGATCGCCGCCACCCAGGCTCCCACCTTGAGCCGGCTCGGATCGCCGATCTTGACCACCGGCAGGGCTTGGCCGGGGATTTTGAGCAGGGCGATGTCGGTGCGCTCGTCCTTGCCGATCACTTTGGCTTCAAATTCGCGCCGATCGGTCAGCCGCACCACGATCTTGTCCGCGTTCTTCACCACATGGGCGTTGGTGACCACATAGCCGTCCGGACTGATGATGAAACCGGATCCCAGGGATTGGGCCTTGAACTCCCGTGGCGCGCCCCCGTTGGGAATGCCGAAGAAGTGGCGGAAAAAATCATCGAAAGGCGTACCTTCGGGCAGGTCCATGTCCGGGCCCATGACCCGTCCCCGGATCGTCTGCGTGGTGCTGATGTTCACCACGGCGGGGCCATACTGCTCCACCAAGCGCGCGAAGTCCGGCAGCTCCGCCGCCTGCGCGGCCGGCAGCAAAGTGAGGAAAGCGGCCAAAAGGAAAGCATAAGGCCGGAACCAGAGCGCCTTTACACGGTTGTTCACTGTCGGACTCCTTCGCATCGGATGGTTGAAGCAAATTTTTGATTGGAAGCTTATAAATATGGCCCAAACGGCTGCCGCCGAAAAGACTTTTTTGTTTTCAAGGGAGGGGACCTTCGGAGAGCGGGCGAATGGGAACCGCTTGCCCACTGCGGACGACGCGCAGGATCACGGGCTGATAGCGGACATCGTGACGAATGCGTTGACCGAAGCGATGCACCCACAGAAAGCCGAGCAGCAGGCCGCCGAGCGCGAACAGGACGACCCAGCCCTCGACAGCGCTTGCCTGAAGATTGTGCGCCATGGTCTGGCCCAACAAGGCCATGGCGAAGAAGAGCAGCAAAGGAACCGTATAGACGGCCAGAGAGCCTTTCAGCAACGCGGCACCGGCGATGCCGACCACCACGCGGTCGCCCGGCTTGGCGCCCACCCGATTGAGGGCGCTCATTTCAAGCTTGCGCTGGCCCAGCACCTTGGCCAAGGCGCCGGTACCGCAACCTTTCTGCACGGCGCAGCTGCCGCAGGTCGACCGGCGCTGCGCATCGATCCAGGCGATCTCGCCTTCGACACGCAGAACTTCGGCCTCTTCTTCGAGCAGTTGCGCACTCATGACTGCCGACTGCCGGAACAGCTACTGCACGGCTTCAGCGGCAGCCACCGGCTTGCTTCTCGACTGCTGGAGATGCGCCTCCAGGGCCCGCTGCTGTGCCAGGTACGCCTCCAGGCTGTTCTCCGGCTGCAGCTGCAAAGGCGACCACTGGCGGGCGCCGTAGGTACTGATGTCGTTCACGGCTGCCGGACTGATGCCGTCCGGCAGGCGCACGGGACCGGCGACCGGCGCCGACACGCTGGTCGTGAACGGCGTGGTCGCCGTGTCCTGCGGCTGCAGCAGCAGGAAACTGATGGCGCCTACGCTGGCGGCCACGGCAACCGCCCCCACCTTGCCCCAGAGAGGCAATGGGGCATGCTTGGGTGCCAGGGCAGCCGGGGCCAGTATGGTGGGCTCCAGCTCGACCGCCGCAGCAACGCGGTCGGCAAAGCCGGCACTGGCCAGGGTGGCAGATTGACGGGAGTGCAGCAGATAAGCGGTGGTATGGAGGCGGGACCAATCCTTTCTGAGCGTTTCGTCTCGCATCAACCGCTCGAAGAGGCGCTCAACCTCGGCATCCGTCAATTCTCCATCCACAAAGGCAGACAGCTCTTCCTTGTTTATCGACATATTAAATGTCCTTTCTTTCCAGCAACGGTTCCAGCTCCCTACTGATGGCCTCTCTGGCTCTAAATATTCTGGATCGCACGGTGCCGATGGGACAATCCATGGCCTGGGCGATTTCCTCGTAGCTCAAACCCTCGAACTCGCGCAGGGTGATGGCCACGCGCAAGTCTGCAGGCAGATGATCCAATGCCTCGGTGATACGCTGAGCCAGTTCGCGCTCCAGCAACATACCCTCGGGCGTATCATACTCCCTTAGTGCATCGGCACCCTCAAATTGTTCCGCATCCTCCGACTCAAAGTCGGCCGTGGGGGGACGACGCCCCTGAGCCACCAGATAGTTCTTGGCCGTGTTCACCGCAATACGGTAGAGCCAAGTATAGAACGCGCTCTCGCCCCGGAAGGTTTTCAGGGCACGATAGGCCTTGATGAACGCCTCCTGGGCCACGTCCTCGGCCTCCTCCGGATCGCGCACATAGCGCGAGACCAGGGACAGGACCTTGTGCTGGTACTTGCGCACGAGCAGGTCGAAGGCCCCTTTGTTGCCCTTTTGGACGCGCTCGACTAAAAGGCGATCGCTCTCGTGTTCGGCCATTGCCGGCATTCCTCGTGCACTCATTCGGTTCGTAGGGCAGCACCGGAGGGGCTGACGGGCCCGTCAGCCGTAGGGGCGCAAGCAAGAGGCTGTCTAGTGCCCTTTCGTTGTTGTAGCGGGTATAGTAGCAAAATTGAACGCATCACCAAGAGACCTTCGCACCTTTGCAAGAGAAGCAGGATGACTCGATGACACAATACGCCAGTGACTTCCTCGTGATCGGCAGCGGCGTCGCCGGCCTGACCGCCGCCCTCGGCCTGGCCGAACTGGGCAGCGTCGCGGTACTGGCCAAGTGCGGCCTCACCGACACGGCCACCCTGTGGGCC
This sequence comes from Thermithiobacillus tepidarius DSM 3134, assembly GCF_000423825.1. NCBI lineage: Bacteria > Pseudomonadati > Pseudomonadota > Acidithiobacillia > Acidithiobacillales > Thermithiobacillaceae > Thermithiobacillus > Thermithiobacillus tepidarius. The sequence continues at coordinate 6,020 of NZ_AUIS01000017.1, read as the reverse complement.
CAGGGCGGCATTGCGGCGGTCATGGCGGATACGGACTCTTTTGCCGCGCACATCCAGGACACGCTGGTGGCCGGCGCGGGCCTGTGCCACGCGGACGTGGTCAGCCACGTGGTGCAGCACGGCCCGCAGGCGATCCGCAGCCTGGTCAGCCAAGGCGTCGCCTTCACCCGCGAGCACGCCGAAGGCCTCGCCGAAGAGGGGGACACCTATCACTTGACACGGGAAGGAGGCCACAGCCAGCGGCGGGTACTCCATGCCGCCGACGCCACGGGCAGGGCCATCGAGATTTCCCTGGCGAGCCGGGCACGGAGCCACCCCAACATTCGCATTTTTGAGCAGCACCTGGCCGTGGATCTGATCACGGGCACCAAGCTGGGCCTGCCTGATGCCGCTTGCCTGGGTGCTTATGCCTTCGACAAGCAGCGCCAGCAGGTCAGGACCTTTGCCGCCAAGGTCACCATCCTGGCGACCGGCGGAGCGGGCAAGGTGTATCTGTACACAAGCAACCCGGACGTGGCGACCGGCGATGGCATCAGCATGGCTTACCGGGCGGGCTGCCGGATCTCCAACATGGAGTTCATCCAGTTCCATCCCACTTGTCTGTATCACCCGCAGGCCAAGTCATTCCTGATCACGGAGGCGGTGCGCGGCGAGGGCGGCCGGCTCAAGCTGATCAACGGCGAGCCGTTCATGCAGCGCTACGACCCGCGCGCAGAGCTGGCGCCCCGCGACATCGTCGCCCGTGCGATCGACGCGGAAATGAAGCGCCGGGGAGACGATCACGTGCTCCTCGACATTTCGCACAAGCCAGCCGAGTTTATCAAAACCCATTTTCCCAATATATACCAGCGCTGTTTGCAATTGGGCCTGGATATGACCAAAGGCCCAATTCCGGTGGTGCCGGCGGCCCACTACACTTGCGGCGGCGTCATGGTGGACCTGCAGGGACGCACGGACCTGCCGCGTCTCTACGCCATCGGCGAAGTCACCCATACCGGTCTGCACGGCGCCAACCGCCTGGCCAGCAACTCCCTGTTGGAGTGCGTCGTCTATGCCGAGTCGCTGTGCGCCGACATCGGCGCCCAGTGGGACCATCTCTCGCGCCTGCCCCTGCCCGCCCTGCCGGCCTGGGACGAGAGCCGCGTGACCGACTCAGACGAAGAGGTGGTGGTGTCCCACAACTGGGATGAGCTGCGCCGCTTCATGTGGGACTACGTGGGCATCGTGCGCAGCAACAAGCGCCTGGCGCGGGCCAAGCGCCGGGTGGATCTCCTCAAGGCGGAAATCGACGAGTACTACTCGCATTTCCGCCTGAGCAACGACCTCATCGAGCTGCGCAACCTGGTGCTGGTGGCCGACCTGATCATCCAGTCGGCCCAGGCCCGGCATGAGTCGCGCGGCCTGCACTTCTCGCTGGACTACGCTCCCAATGCCCTGCCGCCGCTGGACACGGTCATGCAGAAGGACTGGCCGGCGCCGCGGCTGGTCGGGATCGATGCAGCAGCAGCACCCGCAACGGCCGCAAGCGCTGCCGCTCCCGGCTAGCGGCCGGGTAGAGCAGCCGGTAGACGCGCCCATCCTCGCCGCGGAAGCGCAAGGCCAGTAGGCGCGGATGCACGAAGGCACCCGGCAGCAGCCGGGCGTGCAGACGCCGCCCGCTGCCCAGGGCCAAGGCGAAGCGGTCCGCTTCGAGCCAAGCCAGCGCCGTCACCGCGCGAGAACAGGGGCGCACGCCCGCGCAGGCCCAGACCAACCCTCCCCAGAGCAGCACCGGCATGCCCACCCCCAAAGCCAGGGGCCAGTGCGCCCACCAGGGCGGCAGGCACAGGCTGATCAGCAGCAGCCCCGGCGGCAGCACCGCCAAGGCCGAGCGCGCCGGCGACAAAGGCAAGTCGGTCCAGTCCTGCGCTTTTCCCGAGTAATTCGTTTGGGTATGATGAACGTCAAAAGCACGAGGGCCGGGGCGCGAGAGCTCGGGAGCGGCGCCGGCATTACGATTCGGGCCGCGCCCGCTGATCTCCGGCGGCAGATCCGCACTGCGCCTACCCCCCTGCACCTCGCCCATCAAGTCTGACTCCTCAGCCAAAAAAGGACCACCCATGCACACAGTGTGGCGCAACTTTCTGGAGAAGCAAGACGCACGCTTTGACCTCGAGGACCAGGTGCTGGACTTCGGCCAACCGCAAAGGGAGCTGGAGGCTGCCGCCCACGGCACCATCATGTCCGACCTGTCCTGCTACGGCCTCATCCGGGTCGCCGGTCCCGACGCGGAGAAATTCCTGCAGGGCCAGTTTTCCAATGACATCCGCGAGGTAAGCGACGCCCGCGCGCAACTGAGCAGCTACAGCAATCCCAAGGGCCGCATGCTGGCCAACTTCCTCGTGCACCGCTGGCAGGACGCCTACTGGCTGCACCCTGCCGGCGATCTCAGCGAGGGCCTGGTCGAGCGCCTGAAGAAGTACCGGCTGATGGCCAAGGTGGACCTGGAAGAAGCCGGCGCGCAGTGGGTGCGCCTCGGCGTGGCCGGGCCGCAGGCCGAAAGCGCACTGGCCCAGGCGCTGGGCGCCGAAGCGGTCCCGCCGGAAGCCAACGCCAGCCGGTCCCAGGCCGATTGCACCGTCATCCGGCTGCCCTGGAGCAACACCCCGGCCTTCCTGGTCATGGGCACGGCGGAGCGCCTGCAGGCGCTGTGGGAGCAGTTGCAGGCGCAAGGCGTGCACGCCGCGGGCATGGCTCCCTGGCGCCTGCTGCGGATTCGCGCCGGCATCGGGCTCGTCAGCGCGCCCACCGCCGAGCAGTTCATCCCGCAGGAGCTGAACCTGGAGATCCTGGGCGGCATCAACTTCAAGAAAGGCTGCTATCCCGGCCAGGAGATCGTGGCCCGCACCAAGTATCTGGGCCGCTTGAAAAGCCGTGCCTATCGCCTGGAAAGTCCGATCGCCGCCGATCCCGGCACCGCCATCGTCGGCACGACGCTGGAGGGTCAGGCCATCGGCCAGATCGTCGATTGCGCGCCCACCGGACGGGGCACCTACGACTGCCTGGCGGTGCTGCGCATCGACAATGCCACGGAGGATCTGCGCCTCGGCAGCGAGAAGGGCCCGCTCCTGGAACTGCTGGACCTGCCCTACAGCCTGCCGGAAGCCAGCTGACGACAGCCGCGGGCCTTTCCTCGGGCTCGCGCCCCCTGCCCTGCCCGAAGCCCTGCATCAGAACAGCCCGCTTGCCCGCCGTCGGTGCGGCCTGCGGCCCATCGGCCGCGCTTTTCCGTGCTTCGGCGCCAGGCACGCGCCTTGCTTCAGTTGTCGACATCACAACAACAGCAGGCGCCCATGAACCCTTTCGAAAGATTCTACGAAGCACGCCAGGAGCTCTCCACTTTTCTGGGCGCGATCCTGGAAGGCGCGGGCAGGCCCGAGCTTTTCGCCGATCGGACCCGATTGACGGAAACCCTCCGCTGCCTGCTGCGGAAATACCCCTTTCTGGATCTGTGCTACGCCCTCGACGGCGAGGGCCGGCAGGTCTGCGACAATGTGGTGCACGCCCGCCACCGCAAGCGCATCGCCGCTGCCGGCGCCGGCGCCGACCGCAGCCACCGTGCCTACTACCGGCAGGCGCTCGACGGCGGCGCCGTCCTGACCGCACCCTACCTGTCCTCGGCCACGCGGGAAATGTGCGTCACCGCCGCCGTCCCGGTGCGCGGACGCGACGGCGGACTCGTCGGGGTGCTGGTGGCCGACGTGGACTTCCAGCGCGCCTTGGCCCTGCTCGAGGGCGATCGCGGGCGGCGGCGCCTAGAGCCGGTCTTCAAGGCGATCTACGCCCTCTTCTCCCTGGGCCTGCTGGTCATCAGCCTGGCTCTCGGTGCCCACGCGCTGCTGGCGCTGGGCGCCATGTGGAGCAGCTTCAGCGATGCCAACACCTATGCCGCGCCTTTCCAGGCGACCATCCTCCTCACCCTGGCCCTGGCCATCTTCGATTTGGCCAAGACCATCTTCGAGGAAGAGGTGCTGATCCACAAGGACGTGCGCCGGCACAGCGCCACGCGCCGGACCCTGACCCGCTTCATCGCGGCGATCCTCATCGCCATTTCCATCGAGGCCCTGATGCTGGTCTTCAAGTTCGCCATCGACAAGCCGGACCACCTGCGCGATGCCGCGTGGCTCATCTTCGCCGCCGTCGGCCTGCTGCTCGGCCTTGGGGTCTACGTCTTCCTGGGAGCGAAAGCGGAAATCATGCTGCTCCAGCACCGCCGCACCGCGCGCCGGCAGGATTGAATGCCGCGGAACGCGGCTGGGCCGCTGCGGATCATGACAGGCCGTAGCGCTTGAGTTTGCGGTACACGGTTCGCTCACTGATGCCCATCACCTCGGCTGCCTGCTTGCGATTGCCGCCGAAGCGCGCCAGCAACTCGCGCAGGTAATCCCTTTCCAGCGCATCCAGGGCGCGGCCGGCGCCGGGCACTGCCGTCGCCGGCAGCGCCGGCGCGGGCGGCAGCCCCAGCTCCGGCTCGCCGATGAGGCCATTGCTGCACATCGCCGCCGCCCGCTGCAGGACGTTGCGCAGCTCGCGCACGTTGCCCGGGAAATCGTGACCCATGAGGCGCTGGAGCGCGGCCTCGCTCAGCCGGGCATGGGAGCCATTCGCCTGGTTGATGCGCGCCAGCAGCATTTGCGCCAAGGCGGGAATATCGCTGCGCCGCTCGCGCAGAGCGGGCAGCCGCGCGCTCAGGCAGGCCAGGCGGTAGTACAGGTCCTCGCGAAAGCGGCCTTCGGCCACCATCCGCGGCAGGTCGCGGTTGGTGGCGGCTACGATCCGCACGTCGGCGCGCAGCAGCTCGCGTCCGCCGAGCCGCCGGAATTCGCCCGTTTCCAGCACCCGCAGCAGCTTGGCCTGCACGCTCAGCGGAATTTCGCCGAGTTCGTCCAGGAACAGGGTCCCGCCGTCCGCCAGCTCGAACAATCCCTGCTTGCGGCCCGTACAGCCCGTGAATGCGCCGCGTTCATGGCCGAAAATCTCGCTTTCGAACAGGGATTCGCTCAGGGTGGCGCAATCGACCGCCAGGAAGGGCCCTTGGCTGCGGCGGCTGCGCTGATGCACGTAGCGGGCTGCCAGCTCCTTGCCCACGCCGCTCTCCCCGTGCAGCAGAATGCTGACGCTGCTTGCCGCTGCTTTGCCCAGCTGCTCGATGGTCGCCAGGAAGACAGGAGAACGGCCGATCAGCCTCATCTCATCGCAATCGAGTTCCTGGGCGGAGGCCAATTGCTGGACCGACTCACCCAGCAGCAGGCGCCCATCCGGGCCCTGGACGGGATGGCCCTTGATGCGCACGTGCTCCGCCTCGCCATGCTGGTCATAGTGGGTGTGCAACGCCTGGTACGCCTCGCCCCGCTGGAAGACCCGCTGGTGCGGGCAGTCCTCGCCATGCATGTGGCAGGGGTGGGCCAGGTGGTGGGACACGGCATGGCAATGCCGCCCGACCACCTGCGCCGGCGCCACGCCATAGGCCCGGCTGTAAGCCGCGTTGGCAGCGACGATGCGGTACTGCTCGTCGATCAGTACGAAGGGATCTTCCTGCACGTCGATGATGGACTGAATGACGCGCGACCAGTGCGGGCTCATGGCGCTCTCCTCCCCCGGGGCAAGCATTGACATTATCGGACAGGGTTGTCTGCCACAATGTCATGAACAACTGACATCCTTGTCAAGCACGCCGCCAGGCAAAAACATGAATCACTGCAAAATCAATGGGTTTTCCATGGGCACGCGCTTTGCTATCCCACTCTGCCGCAATCAGGCAGACAACATGCGGGAATGCAGACCAGGCACGCCCATCGGCTCGCGACCCAAGGCGCCGGGGCCTTCGATTGCCTGCGACAAGGCGCATCCCGGTTTTCAGCGTTTAACGCATAAAGGAGGACAATCATGGCGCACATAGTCATTGTCGGAGCGGGGACGGGGGGGATGCCGGCGGCGTATGAGCTGCGGGCGGCGTTGGGGCGCGCGCACCGGATCACGGT
>NZ_AUIS01000016.1:2500-57296 GCF_000423825.1 Thermithiobacillus tepidarius DSM 3134 | reverse complement strand
GGCCGGAAGATTCTGGAGGAGCTGGTGCGGGCGATGGATCCGGGCTTGGTGGTGGAGAGTTTTGCGGAGCCGGAGGCGGCGCTGGCGCGTGCCCAGCGGCAGCCGCCGGACCTGATCCTGACCGACTACAAGATGCCGAGCATGGACGGCGTGACCTTCATCCAGCGCATCCGCGCCCTGCCCGGCTGCGCCGACGTGCCGCTGGTGGTGATCACGGTGGTGGAGGACCCGCAGATCCGCTACCAGGCCCTGGATGCCGGCGCCAGCGACTTCCTCACCCGTCCCATCGACCAGTACGAATGCCGCGCCCGCTGCCGCAACCTGCTGACCCTGCGCCGCCAGCAGCAGCTCATCAAGCACCGCGCCCACTGGCTGGAAGACCAGGTGGCCCTGGCCACCCGCGAGATCCGCGCCCGCGAGCGCGAGACCCTGCTGCGCCTGGCCAAGGCCGGCGAGTACCGCGACGAGGAGACCGGCAATCACGTGCTGCGCATGGCCAAGTACTCGCGCCTGTTGGCCGAAGCCGTGGGCCTGAGCGAGGCCGAGTGCGACGAGATCGAGCTGGCCGCGCCCATGCACGACATCGGCAAGATCGGCGTGCCCGACAGCATCCTGCTCAAGGCCGGCCGGCTCACCGCCGAGGAGTTCCGCATCATGCAGGCGCACACCACGATCGGCCATGCCATCCTGAGCGGCAGTCCGTCGCGCTATCTGCAGCTCGGCGCGGTGATTGCCCTGGGCCATCACGAGCAGTACGACGGCAGCGGCTATCCGCAGGGCCTGCGCGGCCAGGCCATTCCGCTGGCCGCCCGCATCGTGGCGGTGGCCGACGTCTACGATGCCCTGACCTCCACCCGGCCCTACAAGCCGGCCTGGTCGGTCGCCGATGCCCGCCGCTACCTCCAGCAGCAGGCCGGCCGCCACTTCGACCCCGACTGCGTCCACGCCTTCCTCGCCCAAAGCGACAAGGTGCGCCTGATCCAGGAGCTGCTGCGCGACCCGAACCCGCTGGACCCAGAGCTGGGCATCTAATCCGGCCCAGTCATGGCCGGGTGCAGGAGCGGCGGGCGAGGGCCCGCTTGCTGCCGCCGCGCCGTTGTCAGGACGGGCTCAAGGCCGCGGCGTCTCCGGACGTTGGATTTCGGGGCGTTGGATCTGCGGGCGCAGGATATCGGGCCGCTGGATCTCGGGGCGCTGAATGCCGGAGCGATCCTGTACAGGCAGCGCCGGGCGTCGCACTGGGGTCAGCGGGAAGGCCGGAGTGTCCAGCGGGCTGTTGCTGAGTTCGATCCGCCGGATCACCAGGCCCCTGTCAGGCGCTAAGGTGCCCTGCATGGTAACGAAGCTGCCGGCCTTGGCCTGCGCAGCGTCAGCTGCGCCCACGGGAATGCCGTTGCTGACGAGCTGGCGGGAGCCAGGCTGCTGATAGAGATAGCCCTGCATTTCCACCTGGTCTCCGGCCTTGCCGATGAGGATGTGCTCGGGTCGGACCCTCAGGGCTTGCAAGGCACCAGGCGCATAGCGGCCCCGCACCACGACTCGCTGACCGATCCGGATATCCTTCAACTGCTGCGGCTGAGCGACGGCAATCTCCCGCTGCCCGACTTGCAGGACCGCCTTCTGCGTGTCGATGGCGCGTACCGTGCCCCGCAGGATGAACGGGGCAGCCGCCTTCGTTGCGGGGATGTCGAGACGGGTCAGGCGGGTGGCCGTCCAGGCGCCGTTGCCCCGGACGAAACCGTGCATGGCGATCAGGTCGCCGGCTCGGATGTCCTCCAGGCGCAGCGTCTGGTAGCGGGGGTCTTGGCTGGCGAGGAGTTTGCCCGCCTGGATCGTCTGTCCCAGCAGCTCGAGGCTGCCGTTCTCGCGGTCCACTCGTTCCACCAGTCCTTGCAGCTGATAATCGCTATGCACGCGCAAGGTGCGCGCGTGGCCGGAGCGGGCATCCAGCCGGGCCTCCACCGCGACCACGTCGCCGATGTGCAGATCGCTTTCCCGGGCGGGCATGCCGTTCAGCAGCACCTCGGTCCGCTCATCCAGGAAGTACTCCCGACCATTCACGAAAATGCTGCCGAAGCCTTGCACGATGCCGTAGGCGGTGATGCCGGTGCCGCCGATGCCGCTGATGCCCGTGCCGCCGATGCCGCCGGCGAGCGCCAAGTCCGCATTGCGGGAGGCGAGCGGGGAGCTCGTGCTGCAGGAGCTCAAAAGCAGAAATGCCAGAGCTGCCCCCCAGAAGCGCAGCGACTTGAACCCGCCAGGAGCTTTCATGTGCCTTGCTCTCCCTTGTTCTCTTCGTAGTAGTACACGCCGAAACGCATCCGTTTGCGGGGCTGCATGGGGTCTTCCGGTTCCTTTTCCCTATCGAGCGGCATGACCAAACGGTTGACCTCGCGCAACAGCCGGTCGCCCAGTTGGAACAGCTCCGGGCGCAGGGCCGTCAGTTCCTCCGCCGGCACGGCGTCGTAGAAGACCGCCCGCTCGATGTAGGGCGCCTGGGCGCCGGCGATGTTGTGAAGCGCGCTTTCCAGGTGATCGCCGACATTCGCGCCCAGGAATGCCAGCTTGTCCTCGGGCAGGCTGGAGATGTAGCCGGTGCGCAGCAGGGAGACGCGGCCGTCGGCGTCCTGGCTGGCGACGCCGACCCGCATCAGTTCGTCCAGCACCGACTTGGCGCGCAGATCCGCCTTGAGCTCCCGCACCAGGGATTCGAAGCTCGCCTTGCCATTTTCATCCCGGAACGGCAATGCCTGCGGCTTGCCCTGCGGGTCCTGATACTTGGGATCGGACACCCAGGCGGCGACCAGCCGGGCCGCCAGGTTCGCGCCCTTGCGCAGGGCCGGGGCCTCGCCGCTTTGGGCCAGTTCCTGGCGGATGCGCTTGACATCCTTGCGGTGAATGCCGGTGAGCAGGCTGATGCGGCTGTCCGTGGCGGGTTGCTGGGGCGTCGTGGCGTAGTGGCGCTCCGCCTCGGCCACGTAAACCACCTTGAGCAGCTCGCTCAGGGCAGGGTAGGTCCAGCCTTGGCCGATCAGGTAGCGGATCAGGGGCTTCAGGAGGGCGAGGATTGCGGCTTTCAGGGGTGCTTCCATGAATTTGGGCGCCTGGATTCTTGTGGCTGTTATGGCTGAAGTGGCTATCCTACTACACCGCGGACTGTGGGACAAATTCCCACAAGGGTGCGGGTAGTAAATGTTTTGCGTGTTGACTGTGGGAAAATTTCCCACTATATTGCCGGACAAGGAGAGCCCGTGATGGCCAAGTCGCTGGACCGGGATGCTGGTTCGAACCTGAGGCGGTGTGCTGCGGACAGCAACCCGCCCGAGCAAAGGAGATGGATATGCGTATCGTTGCTGTATTGACAGCCACCCAGATAGTTGCGGTGTTTCCCGTTCTCGCCTACGCCCAGTCGGCGGATTCCACGGTCACTGTGGGCAGCATGGCGACCTACACTGAGGGCAAGTTCGGCACCGATCAGACGACCAAGATCTGGTATGTGCCCACCTACTTTCAGTACCAGACCGGGGCGCTGCGCCTGAAGGCGACAATTCCCTACATCTCGGTCGAGAGCCAGGGCGCCGTGCTATCCGGCGGCACGGTGATCGGCACTTCTGGCAGTACGAAACCTGTCACCCGCAGCGGGCTGGGCGACATCTGGCTGGACGGCAAGTACACCATTCGCGGGAGCGGCGGGATGCCCGATCTGGTGCCCTACGCCAAAGTCAAGCTGGGCACGGCTTCCGCCGCCGACGGGCTGGGCACCGGCAAGAACGATTATGAGACCGGCCTCGGGCTGGAAGGGATCATCGGCACGCGGATCTTCCCTTTTGCCACCCTGGGCTACCGATGGATCGGCAAGCCGGAGGGGAGCAGCTTGCGGGATATCGCCACTTACGACGCCGGCAGCAGCTTCACCTTCGGAGAGCAGCACGTGCTGACCTTGATGTTCGCCGGCCGGCAGTCGGCGCAACCGGGTTTTCCAGCCGCGGCGGATGCCATCGCCGCCTGGAATTACAACCTCAAGCCGGGCAGCGGCTTGCAGGTATACGTGGATAAGGGCCTCAGCGATGGGAGCCCGGACTACAGCGTAGGTATCGGCGGCCAAGTCCGCTTTTAAAGAAAGGAGAAAGTCAGATGAAAAAGAGCCATATCGTAGCCGCAGCGGTCGCATCGGTCCTGGGTTGGGGTGCCATGCCCGTGCTTGCGGCGGATGCCAGCGTCAGCGTGAGTGGCGACGCGAGCGTCCGCACCAACGTCGGTGCAGCCGTGGAGACGGCGCGCGGGAATGCCCAGGAGTATGCCGAAACGACGCGCAGCAATGCCCAGCAGTATGCCGCGACCGCACGGGCGAATGCCGAACAGCACGCCGAAAGCATGCGGGCCAACGCCCAGCAGCATGCCGAGACGGTGCGTACCCGCGCCCAGCAGCGCATTGAGGCCGTGCGGGAGCGCGCCGAGACCGCGCGGACCCAGGTGCAGCCTTATGCCGAGGCGGCACGCGCCGAGGCGCAGGAGAAGCTGGCCAATGCCCAGGAGCATGCCGCGATCGTGCGCGCGGGCGTTCAGCAGCAAAGTGAAGTTCGTGCCGGCATTCGGGATCGCGCCGAGGTCCGGGCCAGCGTGGAGGCCCGTGTTGCCGACCTCCGTCCGGAGATCCAGCGTCCGCAGATCCAACGGCCCGAGATTCAACGGCCTGAAATCCAACGGCCCGAGGTTCAGCGCCCTGACTTTGGCATGCGCTAAGGCAGGCTGAGCCTGGTGGAGCCCCGCGGATGACGATCCGCGGGGCTTTTGCGCGTGATCAGGCGGGGATGGCAGAATGGCTGAGATTGCGGCCCCTCGCGCCAAGAAGCCGGCGCGAAGGCGCTGGCAGGCGCCTGTGTTCGTTGGCTGCCTTGCCGTGCCGTGCTAGCATGCTGCGGCTGCATTCGGGGGGCCGATGAGAAACGCATTTCCAGTCAAGTTCATAGGTACGGCGGTTGTCCTGCTGGGGACTGCCGTGTTGCTTTTTTGGGCGGGGGATCTGTTTCCGACCCGCCCGTGGGCGCGCTCGCTGCATGCGATCAGCCCGAAGACGGCTTTGTGCTTCATCCTGTCCGGCGCAGCCCTGTTGCTGCCGGAGCGGATTTCCGGGAGGAGCCGCATTGCCCGCTCGGGGTTCGGTGCTGCGGTATTGTTCTTGTCCCTGATCACGCTGCTGCAGCAGGCTTGGCAGCTGTACCCGGCACCGGGGCCGTGGAGCCTGCTCTTCAACGTGCTGCCGCAGGGGACGGAGTTTTCGCGTTCGGCCAACATGTCGGCCATGGCGGCGGTGGGCTTCAGCTTCTATGGGATCGCGTTGATCCTGCTGAATTACGTGTGGAAACGGAAGGTCTGGTTTTCCATTCACCTGTGTCTGACGCTGTCCTTCGCCATCGCCCTGATTGCGGTCATGGTATACCTGACCGGGGTTTCCCTCCTGCTGGACGGCGAGTTTTCCGTGGATGGCCAGATGAGCTGGCTCACGGCGCTGGCTCTGCTGATGCAGAGCATCGGCCTGTATCTGATTGCCATCCGCACGGAGCCGGTACTGGCCTATTATGTGGCACGCGAGGACCGGAAGATCGTCATGGTCAGCGCCTTTCTGCTGTTGACCACGACGCTCGTCGCGGGCCTGGCCGGGGCCGGCGTTCTGTTGCACCACTCCTACGGCGTCCTGGGCCAAACCTTGAAGCATGCCCTCGACAGCAAGTCGCTGGTGTTCCAGAACGCGGTCAAGGACGCCCAGGGCGAGGCGGTCTGGATGGCCGGTTTGGTCGATAACATGCAACCGCATGGCATTAGCACGCTTTTGCCCATGATGAGCGCGAGGTATCCCGATCTGGGCGAGAAAGAGACCCACCGGCTCGTCGCCATCCAGATCCTGGATGCCAAAGGACGCACCATGGTGGCGACCGGTGCGCCACCGCATTCCGGGAATGTGCGGATCCCACTGCGGCGGCCTGAAAATGCCTGGCTGGTGTGGCATGACGGCTGGATATTGGAAAGCCATATCAAGCGGCGCGCCGCTTCGGGCGACAAGGGCGAGATCATCGTGCACCTGCGGCTGCATCGTCTGGACCGCCTGTTGCAGAAGAAGCTGGATCTGGGCGAAACCGGCGCGCTGGTGGTATGTGGCCCCTTCGACAGCGACACCATGCAGTGCCTGTCCGCGCTCCCGCGCCCCGACGCGCGCTACATTCCCACCCGGCTGGACCAAAAGCCGCTGCCGATCAGCCTGGCCTTGCAGGGCCGGGAGGGCATCGAGGTGACCTACGACTACTACGGTGAGAACGTCATTTCCGCCTACGGTCCCGTTGGCGACCTGGGCCTCGGCATGGCGCAAAAAATTGGCACGCAGGAGCTGTATGCGCCGCTGCGTGAGCGCTTCTGGGGCGCCATCGGGATTCTGCTCCTGCTGACGGTCGCCGGTACTGTGGTACTGTGGCGGGTGGTGCGCCCGCTGGTTTCCCGCCTGATGGATACCAGGACGCACCTGCTGACCGTGCTCAACAGTATTCCCGAGGGGGTGATCACCACCGATGCCCAGGGCATCGTGGAAACGGCCAATCCGGCAACGGTGGAAATTTTCGGCTACCCCGCGGAGGAGCTGCTGCGTCGTGACGTCGGCATGCTCGTGGTCGACCCGCGCAGGGGTGGCCAATGCACGCTTACGGACCTTGTCGGGATGCAGAAGGGGGCCAGGGGACAGCGGGAGCTGACCGGACGCCGCAAGGACGGCACGACTTTCCCCATGGAGCTCACCATCACCGGCTTCAACCTGGAGGGCCGGCAGCGCTTTGTCGGCATCGTGCGCGACATCACGGAGCGGCGCGCCGCGGAGGAGGCGCTGCATCGCAGCGAGGAGATGTTCCGGGCTCTGGTGGAAAACTCGCCCGATGTGATCATCCGCATCGACAGGCAGCGTCGGCGGGTGTACGCCAATCCGGCGCTCGAGTGGGTGACGGGCATTCCGCGGGAGCAGGTGGTAGGCAAGGTGCACAAGGAGTCCGGGCTGGCCGATCGGATCAGCCTGGATTGGTATCGGGCCATCGACATGGTATTTGCCACCGGGAAGGAGGCGGTCGTGGGGTTTGCACTAGAGCGGCCAGATGGCAAAAGGCACCTGCACGCCCGCCTGGTGCCCGAGTTCGGGCGGGACGGCTCGCTCCAGTTCGTCCTGGCCGTGGGCCGCGACATCACGGCCATCAAGCGCGCAGAGGAAATCCTGCGGGAAAACGAGATGCGCCTGCGGGGCATCACCTCCCATGTGCCGGGCATGGTGTTTCAGATGCTGCGCAACGGTCACGAGGGCGGCGTGACCTTTACCTATGTCAGCGAGGGGGCTGTGGAGCTGTGCGGGGTAGAACCCGAGAGAGTCCAGGCGGATGCGGAGGCCTTCCTGCGTCTGATCTGCTTCGACGATCGGCCCGGCTTCGACCGCTCGCTGGAGTTTTCCGCCAAGAATCTGACGCCCTGGAACTGGGAGGGCCGGGTTCTGGTGGGCGGCTATGGCGAGAAGTGGATCAGCCTGCGGGCCACCCCGCGGCAGCAGGAAGGCGACGCTGTGTTGTGGGATGGCATTCTCCTCAATATTACGCAGAGCAAGCGCAATGAGCAGGAGCTGCGGCAATCGCGGGAGTTCCTGCGCGATCTGGCGGCGCACCACGAGGCGGTGCGTGAGGAGGAGCGCAAGCACATCGCGCGCGAGATTCACGACGAGCTGGGCCAGGTGCTGACGGCGCTGAAGATGGAGGTGTCGCTGATGGGCATGAGCTTTGCCGGCGGCAATCCCGGTATGCAGGAGAAGGTGCAGATCCTGAAAGGCATGATCAACAGCACGATCCAGACCGTGCGCCACGTGGCAACCAGCCTCCGGCCGGCGGCCCTGGACCTGGGCATCACCTCGGCTATCGAATGGCTGGCGGACGAGTTCGGCAGGCGCGGGGGAGTGAAGTGCGCGTTGCACATCCACGATGAGATCGAGCTGGATGACAGCCGCGCGACCGGGATCTTCCGTATTCTGCAGGAGTCGCTCACCAACGTGGCGCGCCATGCGCAGGCCAGCCGGGTGGAAATCACGCTGCAGCGGCGCGAGCAGGTGCTGTATCTGGAGATCAAGGACGACGGCAAGGGTTTCGATCCGGAGGCGGTGAAAAGCCGGGCCTCCTTCGGTCTGCGCGGCATCACCGAACGCGTGCTCATGATGGGCGGAGAGGTCAACATCGATAGCCGGCCGGGGCAGGGGACCATGTTGTGCGTGTGCATACCCATCGCGCAGCAACCGGAAAATCTGAAGCTGGTGATATGACATGATCAGACTACTCATTGCAGATGATCACGCCATCGTGCGTGAAGGCTTGAAGCAGATGATCGCGCTGGCCGGCGACATCGTGGTGGCGGGCGAGGCGGCGGACGGCTACGAGGTGCTCGAGCAGGTGCGCAGGCAGGCGTTCGATGTGGTGTCCCTGGACATGTCCATGCCGCGGCTGAGCGGCGTGGATCTGATCAAGCGGATCAAGCTGGAGCGCTGCGGGCTGCCCATCCTGATACTCAGCATGCACAACGAAGGGCAGTTCGCCATGCGGGCGCTGAAGGCCGGCGCCTCCGGCTACCTGACCAAGGACAGTGATCCGGAAACCCTGATCGCCGCCATCCGCAAAGTCGCGGCAGGGCGCAAGTTCATCGACCCGACCCTGGTGGAGGAGGTGGTGTTCGAGACGGTGCTGTCGGATGGCCAAGCCCCCCACGGGCTGCTGTCCGATCGCGAGTTCCAGATCTTCCAGCTGATCGTCTCCGGCAAGGGCCTGAACGACATCGCCGCGCAGCTGTCCCTGAGCGCCAAGACCGTGAGCACCTACAAGGCCCGGCTCATGCAGAAGCTCGGCGTCTCGAACAATGCCGATTTGGTGCGTTATGCCCTGAAGCACGGCCTCATCGAGCAGTAATCCCCCCTGGCCTGCCCCGCTGCCGGCCTGTCGTCCCATTCCCGCCGTCCCGCGTAGGGAAATTCCTACCCGGCCCGCTAAATCGCCTACAGCCATCTCCTGGCATCTGACAAGAGAATCCGTTCACGCCTACGGAAATTTCCGTAGTCCCTGATATTTTCCCGCCGCCTTACACGCCAGTATTTTGCTGTCCCGCACGAGGGGCATGCGAGCAACAAACCCTCTCCTTGGATGCTTCGCCCAGCCGTGCGCGGCTGGTGTTCAAGCAATTACCCGTAAGGAAAAAATCATGAGTGACAAGACGCAAAAACCTGATGAGAACCGGGTGGGGGCGGAGTCCAGGCTCAGCCGTCGCGACCTGCTCAAGACCATGGGTCTGGCGGGCGCGGCCGCGAGCGTGGCTCCCCTGATCAGCGCGACGGAAGCAGTTGCCGGCCCGGCCGATGCCAGGGGCAGGGGCGTGCCTTTCGCCGCCGCTGCCAACGAGGGCTTTCCGCAAGCCAAGCATCCGAACGAAATCTGGTCGGTGGACTACGCGGGCAACCTCTTCCCCGGCCTGCGCAACGGCCCGGCGCTTTATGCCATGTTCTTCCCGGCCACCGGCATGCACATTGAGGACAACGGCTCGATCAAGGTGGCCGATGCCCGCAACTCGGTGCTCCGGAACATTTCCAACCTGGGCGACGTGACCGTCTTCAGCGGCAGCACCCAGCAGTATCCCTTCCGGGACGGCAAGCAGACCGAAGCGACCTTCAACAGCCCCAATGACATCGACAAGCTGAGCGACGGCAGCTACGTCGTGGGTGACCGCGAGAACAACGCGATCCGGCAGGTGTTCCCGGACGGCACGGTCAAGACCATCGCCGGCCAGGGCAACTGCAAGAACAAGTACAACGGCGATCAGGCCATCGGCACGCAAGGCACGCTGAACCGGCCGCTCACCCTGACGGCGGCCCGCCAGCACACCGCCTGGCACAGCGCGGACACCGTCTACTTCGCCGACCGCGACAATCAGCTGATCCGCAAGCTGGTGCCCAATGGCGATGGCACCTTCGCCCTGGTCACCGTGGCCGGCACGCCGCCCACCACCGGGTCCGACCCTTGCGGTGCGCTGGTCTACTATCCCGGCCGCGTGGACGGCCCGGCCAACCAGGCCCGCTTCCGCGGCGCCTGCGGCGTGGTGCTGAGCCCCGATGAGCGCTATCTGTACGTGGCCGAGCGCGACAACAACGTGGTGCGGGTCATCGACCTGATGGAAAACACCGTCGGCACCTACGCCGGCGTGGTCATGACCGGCCAGGGCAAGGGTGCCTACGTGGACGGTCCCGCCAACACAGCCCGCTTCAACGGTCCCTCCCAGATCGACTACGACAACGAGGGCAACCTCTATGTGGCCGATCGCTTCAACCATGTCATCCGCAAGATCACCCCGAGCGGCAATCCCATGCTGGGCCGCACCGTCGAGACTTTCGCCGGCGTGCCGATGCAGAGCGGCCGCATCAGCGGTCCGGCCAACCGGGCCAAGTTCCATGAGCCCTGGGGCTTGGCGGTCGACCGCAAGAACAACCTGGTCTTCGTTGGCGATACCGGCAACAGCCGGGTGGCGGTGATCGGTGCCCACAAGGATATCTGGCCCGCTTTCGTGGAGCGCATCAACAAGGCCCGCGCCTACGAATACGCGCGGCTCATGTCCGCCTACCGCGACTACTACCAGGGTGAGCAGCAGCGCGACCCGCAGTTGCCGAACGCCTACGGCAACGAGGGTGTCGGCGAGCGTGCCAGGCCGGACGGCAATCTCTACAGCGACGCACCGCGCTCCACCCGCTAGACCAGGGTGGGTGAGGGGAGGGGCGAGCGGTCTTTCCCCTTCAGTATTTCTCTAAACCACAATAGGGAGTTTTCAATGACCAACAACAAGTTGTTCCGCGCCGTCTCGGCGACGCTGGCGGCGTCACTGGCGGTGGCGGCTCTGGCGCCTGCCGCCGTGGCGGCCCCGGCCATGATGGACAAGAAATGGGAAAACAAGCCCCAGATGCCGAAGCAGCAGGAAAAGACCATGCAGCTGACCCTGCTGCAGATGGGCGACATCCACGGCCATCTGATCCCGCGCGCGCACCTGCGCAGCGACGGCAACGGCGCCCAGTGGGGCGGCTTGGCTTACATGTACAGCAAGATCCAGGAGCTTCGCGCCAAGAACCCCAACACGCTGCTGTTCAACACCGGCGACACCATCCAGGGTTCGGCCGAGGCGCTGTACACCAAGGGTCAGGCGCTGGTGGACGTGCTCGACCACTTCGGCATCGTCGGCTTCGCCCCGGGCAACTGGGACTATCTCTACGGCGCCGAGCGCTTCGTCGAGCTCTTCGGCAACGGCCGCTGGGGCGGCGTGGCGGCCAACGTCTACTATGATCCGGCGGTCTACCCGGACAAGGCCGGCCAGACCGTGCTGCCGCCCTACCGCATCCTCAACCTGAACGGGCTCAAGATCGGCCTGATGGGCCTGAGCACCGAGCGCATCACCCTGGCCCCCGGGCCCTTCGCCACCGCCGGCTTCATCGCCACCAGCGAAGGCGAGGAAGTCCCCGGCATCGTGGATACCCTGCGCAATCAGGAGAAGGTGGATCTCGTGATCATGGTGTCCGAGTTCGGCCTGGCCAAGAACGTCCAATTCGGCGAGAAGTACGCCGGCATCGACGTGATCCTGTCCTCCGACATGCATGAGGAAACCAGCCGCGAGCCGGTGGTGACCCGCAACGGCACCATCGTGACCGAGGTCGGCCAGGATGGCACCCGTCTGGGCCAGATCGACCTGGACATCCGCAACGGCAAGATCGCCAACTGGAAGTACACCTTCCACACCATCGACAGCAGCAAGATCAAGCCCCATCCGAAGATCGCGGCGCTGATCAAGCAGAAGCGCAGGGAGTTCGTGGCGGGCCGCGGCTTCAAGGCGCACATCAATCCCTTCAACGGCATGGTGCTGAAGACCCCCATCGACACCGTGGTGGGCAAGGCGGAGGTGCCGCTGTACCGCGCCAACTTCTCCGACGAGAACATGCCCGGCGCCGTCGAGGGCACGTCCCACGACTTCATCGCCGACGCCTTCCGCGACCAGGCCGGCGCCGACATCGGCCACATGCGCGGCTTCCGCTATGGCACGCACGTCGCGCCTGGCGACATCAAGCTGGAGGACCTCTACCACTACATCGCCATCGGTCCGCAGGTCGCCAAGACCACCATCACCGGCCAGATGCTGAAGGACGACCTGGAGAACAACGCGGATGGCTCCTTTAATCCCGATACCTTCAAGTGGACCGGCGGCTGGCAGCAGGCCCTGAGCGGGGTGAAGTACGACCTGGATCTGTATGCCTCCAAGGGCAACCGTGTCCAGAACGTGCAGATCCTCAACCGCACGACCGGGCAGTGGGAAGCGTTGGATGCGGCGAAGAGCTACACCTACGCCGGCTACTGGTATGACCAGGCGCCGAAGAAGGTGGGCGCGCTCATCAGCAGCAACCCGGTGACCCCGGTCAAGGGCGCCAAGGGCGAGGTGCTGGACGGCACGGCCGTGGTGGTGAACTACCTGAAGACCCACACCGCCAATCCGGAGCAGAACCGCATCCGGCTGCTGAATCCGCTGCCGGCGCCGGTCTACGGCAATCCGGAAATCCAGCCGCTGCAGGGTGTGAGCACGGCTTATTAGTAGGTGAGCCACAAGGCAGCATCTCTGCCGCAATGTGGCTCGGGCAGACTGGCCAGGGGGCCGCGGGTCGAAACGAGGCCCCCCCGGTCGTCCGACTGGTTTGAAAAACCAGCAAAAACAAGTTAGCGCGAAAACTCGAGCGGATGCAAGCGGCGGGCAGTTTGGGCCGCGCCGGCGCATGGCTCGCGGCGACGCGCTCGACGTGGTTTTGCTCGACAGGAAACATGTGCATGAGAAGAAAAATCCATTTGGTATTAGCCTCGTGGCTGGCGGCAGTGGCACTGCCGGCATCGGCCAGCGCGGCAGGTGCGGGGCCATTGCCGGCCATCGCGCTGGCCAAGGCCGAGGCCCGATCCGGAGCCGCCGACAAGGCAGCTGCGGTCGCGCCGCAGCGCATGGTCAAGAGCTTGACTTTGCTGCAGATGGGCGACATCCACGGCCATCTGGTCCCGCGCGCGCACCTGCGCAGCGACGGCAACGGCGAGAAGCGAGGCGGCTTGGCGCGGATGTACACGCGTATCGCCGGGATCCGCGCCACCCATCCCAACACGCTGCTGTTCAACACCGGCGACACCATCCAGGGTTCGGCCGAGGCGCTGTACACCAAGGGCCAAGCGCTGGTGGACGTGCTCGATCACTTCCGCATCGATGGCTATGCTCCGGGCAACTGGGACTACGTGTATGGCCTGGAACGCTTCGTCGAGCTCTTCGGCAACGGCCGCTGGGGCGGCGTGGCGGCCAACGTCTACTATGACGAGGCCGTGCACCCCGAGAAGGCCGGCCAAACTCTGTTGCCGCCTTACCGGATCAAGTACGTGAATGGCATCAAGGTCGGCATCCTCGGCCTGTCCAGCGAGCGGGCCATCAACGCGCTGGGCCCGTGGGTGACCAAGGGCATCAAGTTCGCCGACGATGGCGCCGAATTGCCCGGCTACATCGACCTCCTGCGCAACAAGGAAAAGGTGGACGTGCTGGTGCTGCTCTCCGAGTTCGGCCTGGCCAAGAACGTCCAGTTCGGCGAGAAGTACGCCGGCATCGACGTGATCCTGTCCTCCGACATGCATGAGGAAACCCCCGAGCCGGTGGTGACCCGCAACGGCACGCTCGTGGTGGAAGCCGGCCAGGACGGCACCCGCCTGGGACAGATCGATCTCAAGCTGCAGGGCGGCAAGATCATCGACCGCCAATTCACCTTCCACACCATCGACAGCACCGTCGAGCCCACGCCCCAGATCCGGGCCCGGATCAAGAGCGTGCGCATGGCCTTCCTGGATGGTCCGTTTTTCCGGCCGCACCGGAATCCCTTCAACGGCACCGTGCTGAAGACCCCCATCGACACCGTGGTAGGCACGGCGGACATCGGCCTGCACCGCAGCAATTTCTCCAACGAGGACATGCCGGCGGCGGTCGAAGGCACTTCGTCCGATTTCCTGGCGGATGCCTTCCGCGATCAGGCCGGCGCCGACATCGGTCAGATCCGCGGTTTCCGCTACGGCACGCACGTCGCGCCCGGCCCGATCAAGCTGGAGGATCTCTACCACTACATCCCCATTGGTCCGCAGATCGCCAAGATCAGCATCAACGGCCAGACGGTGAAGAACATGCTGGAGGGCAGCGCCAACGGCAGCTTCAACCCCGACATCTTCGCCTGGACCGGCGGTTGGCTGAACGGATACAGCGGCCTGAAGTTCGACCTGGACGTCTACGCCGCCGCCGGCCAGCGCGTGCAGAACATCCGCGTGTTCAACCGCCAGAGCGGGCAGTACGAGCCACTGAATCCGGAGGGCAGCTACACCTTCGCCGGCTACTGGTATGCGCAGAACCCGACCGACGTGGGCGGGGTCCGGACCAGCGGACCGGTGCTGCCGGTCAAGGGCGCCAAGGGCGAGGTGCTGGACGGCACGGCCGTGGTGGTGAACTACCTGAAGACCCACACCGCCAATCCGGAACCGCACCGCGTGCGCTTGCTGAGTCCGCTGCCGGCGCCGGTCTACGGCAATCCGGAAATCCAGCCGCTGCAGGGGGTGCCGACCGCGCATTGACTATGGGCGGTGGCGGCTGTCGGGTCGCCGCCGCCACTCGCCGGATGAACATGGGGGAGCGCATCCCGGACGGGCGCGCGGCGATGAGGCGCCGGGTCCATGGGGAGATTGCTGAGAACAAGACGAAAGAGAGCCGCGATGAAACCGACCGACAAGACGTTGCTGGAGCAGATGCGCATTCACGAAATGGAAATCGAGTTCCGCAAGGAACTGCTCGGGTTTTCCCATGAAGACGTCGAGCTCCTGAACCTGTGCCGGGGCTTCATCCGCGAGGAAATCGATCGCATCGTATCGGCTTTTTTCGAGCGCTTCACCGCTGTCGAGGAGATCGGCTTCATCATCGGTGATGCCGAGACCCTGAGGCAGCTCATGCATGCGCAGAAGAAATACGTGCTGGACCTGTTCGGGGGCCTCTATGACGAGACCTACGCGAGCAGCCGGGTGCGCCTTGGGCTCATGCACAAGCGCCTGGGCATCGAGCCCAAGCACTGTCTTTCCGCCATGCGCGTGCTGAAGGACATCCTGGTGGAGACCTTGCGAAGGCACGTCAGCGACGCCGCGCATGCATTGGCGGTGGTGAGCGCGCTGGACAAGCTGCTGTGCTTCGACGAGATGTTCATCGTCGAGACCTATATGCAGTGCCAGTCCCACGAAATCGAAGTGGCCAGGAAGCAGGCGGAACGCTACGCCGCGTGCCTGGAGAAAAAGGTGGCGGCGCGGACCCGCGAGCTGGAAGAGCTGTCGCGCAAGGATCCGCTCACCGAGCTGTACAACCAGCGCGCCTTCCGCGAGCTGCTGCGGCGCGACATCGCTTATGCGGAAAGGGCCGCGGTGCCGTTGACCCTGGTTTATTTCGACGTGGACCACTTCAAGGAGATCAACGACGAATTCGGGCACGCCAAGGGCGACGAGGTGCTCCGCATGATCGGCAAGACCCTGGTGGAGCTTGCCCGGGATTCGGATATCGCGTGCCGCTACGGCGGCGACGAGTTTTGCGTGGTACTGCCCGGTACCACGGAAGCACAGGCGGAGCATTTCTGCCAGCGCTTCATCGCCGCGATTGCGAAGCCATCCGGCCTGGTGAGCATCAGCATCGGCATCGCGCAAACGGGACCCGACAAATTCGATGATCCCGAAACCCTGCTCAGGCGAGCGGACAAGGGCATGTACAAGGCCAAGGAAAAGGCGGGCTTCCAAATTGCCCGATCTTCGGACGTGAACGATGGAACGAGTCTACCCATGCTCGGCGAGCCTTTCCGGTATCTCGCCGCGGATATCCAGACGGATCTGGGATAAGTGGAAAAGCGATTTCTCCGGCTTGGGGGGAACGGGCAATTGCCGTCTGCATGAACGGTCGTGCAGGCCAGAGCAAGTCGTCCGCCGGGCAATGGCGGCTGTGGAAGTTTTGCGTCCCGAGGGCATGCTGGCGTCAGCATGCCTTGTGCCGTTTTAAGCGGACGCCGGCAATGCGTGCCGGTGCCGATTTCGTGTGTTGGCAATCGAAAGAGAGGTAAGTCGTGATCGAAGCAAATTCGCGTGTTTCTGCCTGCAGCCGGGGTTTCACCCTGCTCGAGCTCTTGGTGGTGATGGTCATCATCGGCCTGCTGGCCGGCTATGTGGGGCCCAAGTACTTCGCGCAGATCGGCAAGTCGGAGGTCAAGACCGCGCGCGCCCAGATCGATGCGCTGGAGAAGGCCTTGGAGCAGTACCGCGTGGACACGGGCCGCTACCCGAGTACGGAGCAGGGATTGGCCGCCCTCAATGCCCGCCCGGCCGACGAGGCCAAATGGGCCGGTCCCTACCTGAAAAAGGCGATTCCCAACGATCCCTGGGGACAGCCCTATGTCTACCAACAGCCCGGTGCCCACGGCGATTTCGATCTGCTGTCCTACGGCAAGGACGGCCAGCCCGGCGGCAGCGGCGAAGCCGCGGACATCACCAACTGGTAATTCCCATGGCCCAGTTCGAGATCCGTGCCCTGCGCGAGCCCGGCGGGGTGGTTTCCCTCGTCTGCGAGGCCGCCGATGCGGAGAGCGCGGCGCGGCAGATGACCGCGCAGGGCTTGGCGGTGCTGGCCGTCAAGCCGCGGGCATCCTGGTCCGGCCTCACTCGCCGCCAGCGCTTCCCGCTGGTGCTTTTCAGCCAGGAGCTGCTGGCCCTGCTGGAGGCCGGCTTGGCGCTGGTGGAGGCGCTGGAGACCCTGGCCGAGAAAGAGCAGCGTGCCGAGACCCGGAAGCTGCTCAACCAGCTGCTGCAGGCGCTCTACGAGGGACAGACGTTGTCCGCCGCCCTGCAGCAGTTCCCGGATGCCTTTCCGCCACTCTACGTGGCCAGCACCCGCGCCAGCGAGCAGACCGGCGATCTGCCCGAGGCGCTGTCCCGCTACGTGGCCTATCAGGCGCAGCTCGACGTGGTGCGCAAGAAGCTGGTGAGCGCGTCCATCTATCCGCTGCTGCTCATCGGCGCCGGCGGCCTGGTCACGCTGTTTCTGCTGGTCTACGTCGTGCCCAAGTTCAGCCACATCTACGAGGACATGAGCGGTGACCTGCCGCTGATGTCCCGGCTGCTGATGGAGTGGGGGCAGCTGCTGGAAGCCCATGGCGGCACGGTCTTCCTGGGCCTGGGGCTGAGCTTGGCGGGCCTGGGCTATGGCCTGACCCGCAGCGCCGTCCGCGCCCGGATCGGGCAGCAGCTCTGGCAGATCCCGGCCGTGGGCGAGCGCATGCGCATCTATCAGCTGGCACGCTTCTACCGCACCCTGGGCATGCTGCTGCGCGGCGGGATCCCCATCGTCACTGGCCTGGACATGGCGGCCGGCCTGCTGCATCCGACCCTGCGCGCCCATCTGCAGTCCGCCGGCCAGCGGATCCGTGAAGGTCAGTCGCTGTCCCAGGCCATGGAGGCGCACCAACTCACTACGCCGGTGGCGCTGCGCATGCTCCGCGTCGGCGAGCGCACCGGCCAGATGGGCGAGATGATGGAGCGCATCGCCGCTTTTTACGACGAGGAGATGGCGCGCTGGGTCGACTGGTTCACCAAGCTTTTCGAGCCCTTGTTGATGGCCGTGATCGGCGTCGTGATCGGCACCGTGGTCGTGCTGATGTACCTGCCCATCTTTGAACTGGCCGGGAGCATTCAATGAGTCTGGATCATCACGTCAGCGGATCGGCGGGCTTCCGCATCCCGGCCGCGCAGCTCAGCCAGGCGCGCGCCGAGGCCGCCCGCAGCCGCCGCCGCCTGGTGGCGGTGCTGGAGGAGCAGTTGGGTCTGCCGCCGGTCGAATTTCTGCGCAGCCTGGGCGGCACCCTGCATTACCCGGTGCTGGACATGGCCGCATTGCGCAGCCTGGCGCCGGCCTTCGATCTGGTGCCGTACGCCGAGGCCCTGCGGCGCGAATGCCTGGCCCTGCGCAACGCCGACGGCGAGGTGCTGCTGGCCCTCGCCGATCCCTTCTCACCGGCGCTGCTGGACTGGGCGGAGGAGTGCCTGGGTGTGCCGTTCTCGCTGCAGCTCGTGCATCACGCCGACCTCGCCGCCCTGCTGGCTCATCACGAGGACCAGCTGCGCGCCATGGACGGGGTATTGCTGGGCGCGGACGCAGCCGGCGCGGCGGGTTCGGACGTGGAAGACCTGTCCCTGCAGGCCATCAGCGAGGACAGCAGCCCGGTGGTCAAATTGGTGCGCTCTACCTTGTATGACGCTCTCAGGAGTGGTGCCAGCGACATCCACCTGGAGACCGGGCCGGCGGGCCTGACCATCAAGTACCGCATCGACGGCGTGCTGAGCACGGTCGGCAGTGCCGCCGGCCAGGAATTGGCCGAGCAGGCCATCTCGCGCATCAAGGTGGTCGCCGAATTGGACATCGCCGAGCGGCGCGTGCCGCAGGACGGCCGCTTCAAGGTGCAGGTGCGCGGCCGCGAGGTGGACTTCCGCGTGTCGATCATGCCCAGCATCTTCGGCGAGGACGCCGTGCTGCGCGTGCTCGACAAGCAGTCCCTGTCCGACCAGATGCAGGGCCTGCGCCTGGACAGCCTCGGCTTCGATGCCGCCAGCATGGCCGAGCTGCGGCGCCTGGCCCGCGAGCCCTACGGCATGGTGCTGGTCACCGGGCCGACCGGCTCGGGCAAGACCACCACCCTCTACGCTTCGCTATCCGAAGTGAATTCCGGCCAGGACAAGATCATCACCATCGAGGACCCGGTCGAGTATCAATTGCCGGGCATCCTGCAGATCCCGGTCAACGAGAAGAAGGGGCTGACCTTCGCGCGCGGCCTGCGCTCGATCCTGCGCCACGATCCCGACAAGATCATGGTCGGCGAGATCCGCGATCCGGAGACCGCCCAGATCGCGGTGCAGTCGGCGCTGACCGGCCACCTGGTCTTCACCACCGTGCACGCCAACAACGTCTTCGACGTGCTCGGCCGCTTCCTGCACATGGGCGTCGATGCCTACAGCTTCGTCTCGGCCCTGAACGGCATCTCGGCGCAGCGCCTGGTGCGCGTGATCTGCCCGCACTGCGCGGTGGCCGACCAGCCCGGCGCGACCCTGCTGGCCGAAGCCGGCCTCAGTGAAGCGGAGGCCGCTGATTTCCGGTTCCGGATTGGACGTGGTTGCGGCCACTGTCGCGGCACCGGCTACAAGGGCCGCCGGGCCATTGCCGAGATCCTCACCCTTAATGACGAACTGCGGGAACTCATCCTCACCCGCGCACCCATCCGCCAGCTCAAGGAGGCCGCGCGCCGCAACGGCACCCGCTTCCTGCGCGAGGCGGCGCTGGATCTGGTGCGTGCGGGCGAGAGCACTTTACAGGAAATCAACCGTGTTACCTTCGTTTCTTGACCAGATTCGCATCAGCCTGGCCTCCGAGCGGCTGACCCTCGTGCGCCTGCGCGGCGGCCTGCGCCCGCGCGTGGCGGCAAAGCAGATCATCGAGTGCCCGGCGCCTGCGGGCGACGCCCCTTGGCGCGCCGCACTGGAAGCGCTGGCCTGCGCTTTGAGCCAGGCGGAGTGGCAAAGGGCGGAAGCCCGCGTCGTGCTGTCCAGCGGTCTCGTTCGCTACGGCCTGGTGCCGTGGAGCGGGGCGCTGCACAGCCCTCAGGAACAAGAAGCCTTGGTGCGCCACAGCTTTGCCAAAGTCTATGGCGACCGGGTGACCCAGTGGACCATGCGCTGGAGCACGGCAGGCAAGGGCGCACCGAGCATGACCTGCGCCGTGGACAAGGGCCTGCTGGACGGCCTGCGGGCGCTCGCCAAGCCCGCCCGGCTGCGCCTGCAGTCGGTGCAGCCTTACCTGATGGCCGCCTTCAACCAATGGCGGCGGCAGCTCAAAGGGCAGACCGCCTGGTTCGCGCTCGCCGAGCGCGACCGGCTGTGCCTGGCCCTGCTGCACCACGGCCAGTGGCAGCACATCCGCAGCCGGTCGCTTGCGGGCGGCCTGGATGCGCAGTTGCCCATCCTCTTGGAGCAGGCGCACGCGATGACCGAGCTGCCCGCATCGGGCAACGTTTACCTGCACGCGCCGGAGCATCCGGCACCCCGCTTCCCCGCCGACAGCCCCTGGTCGCTGCATACCCTTGCCTGGCCCGCTCGGCGGGGCCTCCTGCCGATGCAGGATGGGGCCTATGCGATGGCCATGAGCGGAGATCACTGATGCGTCGACTCGCCCTTGATTTTCAACAGAACGTTGGCAGTCGGAAGCTCGGCATGGTGCTGCTGCTCGCCGGCGCGGCCTGGGTCTGGTCGGCACTGGACAGCTATCGGGAGGTCCGGCAGGAGGTCGGCTTCTGGCAGGCCAAGCTTGCCCGCCTGCAGCATGCGGGCGCGCTCAAACCCGGACTGAGCGCCAGGAATACGGCGGATGCCAAGCACCTGCAGCCCGAGATCAGGCGCGCCAACGAGGTGCTGCAGCAGCTCGGCCTGCCGTGGGATGCGCTGTTCCGTGCCGTCGAGGACGCCACGAACGAGCAGGTGGCGCTGGTCGGCATCGAGCCGAACGCCAAAAAGCGGCTGGTCAAGATCAGCGGCGAGGCCAAGGACCTGGCGGCGGTGCTCGGCTACATGCAGCGGCTCGACCAGCAGATCGCCTTGTCCCGGGTGTACCTGCTCAACCATCAGGTGCAGCGGGAAAGCCCGGAGAAGCCGGTTCGTTTCGTCCTGAGCGCAATGTGGGCGGTGCAACCATGAAGCGGGTGATCTGGATGATGCGGCGCGGGCTGCAGCGCATCGGCTGGCAGGGCGCGGCGGGAATCGGCCTGCTGGCCGGCGCGGCGGCGTTGCATTTCACGGCCATCGCGCCGGCGCGGGCGGAAATTGCGCAGCTGCAGGCGGAAGCCGGCCGCCTGCTGCAGCAGAAACAACGTCAGGCGGGCCGCTCCCCGGTCTTCCAGCAGGCGGACCCGGCCGCCCAGCTGGCCGCCTTCTACGCACACTTCCCAGACGGCGCCCAGGCGCCGCTCTCGCTGGACAGGATCTTCCAGGCCGCCGCGCAGGAAAAGCTGCAGCTGGAGGAGGGCGAGTACCGGATCGTGGCGGACAAGGGCGTCAGGCTGACCCGGTACGAGATCACCTTGCCGGTCACCGGACCCTACATCCGGGTGCGCCGCTTCGTGGCCGGCGTGCTGAAGGACATTCCCACCGCCTCACTCGATGCCGTGAGCTTCCAGAAAGAGCGGGTGGGAGACAGCGACGTGAAAGCGCAAATCAAGTTGACCTTGTATCTGGGAGGTGCGTGATGGCCTTGTCCCACAATCAGCGCCGGATCGCCCTGGGGCTGGCCCTGGCCGCCACCCTGGTCGCGACCGTCTGGGCCAATCAACAGGAAGACGCCGGCGATGCGAATGCGCGCGCATCCCGCCCGGCGAGCGGTCAGGCACCGCGGGAGGTGCGGCTGGCCCGCACGCCGGAAGCGCCTGTGGATGCGTTGCAGCTCGACAAGCTGCAGCGCGCGGTGGAGCTCGGCGACGTGGATGACGTGTTCGCGAGCAAGTCCTGGGCGCCGCCGCCCAAGGTCGCGCCGGCGCCCCAGCTGCCGCCGCCTCCGCCCCCGCCGCCGGCGCCGCCCCCGCTGCCGTTCACCTACCTGGGCAAGCTCCTGGACGACGGCGAAACGACCGTGTTCCTGTCCTTCCAGGACCGCAATCTGGCGGTCAAGACCGGCGACGTCATCGACTCCCTCTATCGGGTGGACGAGATCAGGCCGCAGGCGCTGACCGTGACCTACCTGCCCATGGATGCCAAGCAAACGCTCTATCTGGGAGACAGAACTTGAGTTTGAAGAAACTGATTGCACCTCTGGTGATCGCTGCCGCCGTATCCGGCTGCGCAGGCGATCAGGCTTACCGCAAGGGCAACCGCCTCCTCAACGAAGGCAAGGCCGCAATGGGGCTGGAACAGCTGCAAAAAGCCGTCAGGCTCGAGCCCGGCAACAAGGAATACCGCATTACCCTGGCCCGCCAGCGCGAAATTGCCGTCAACAAGCTGCTCGGCGAGGCCGACACGGCGCGCGTGCTGGCCCGCTACGACGCGGCGGAAGCGGCTTACCAGCGCGTCCTGGCCGTCGACCCCCGCAGCGAGCGCGCACGGGCGGGCATGGCGGCGATTGCGACGGAGCGGCGCCACGAGGCCCTGCTGGCGGATGCCGAAGCGCTGGCGCGCCAAGGCGATGCCGACGCAGCGACGGCGAAGCTGCAGGCCGTGCTCGCCGAGAATCCGCGCCACCGCCAGGCGCGAGCCCTGCTGCAACGGGTCGAGGAGCAGGCGGCGCAGGCAAAGTCCGCGGCGCCGACCCTGAAATCGACCTTCAAAAAGCCCATCACCCTGGAGTTCCGCGACGCCAATCTGAAGGCCATCTTCGAAGTCATCTCCCGGACAGCCGGCATCAACTTCCTCTTCGACAAGGATGTCCGGCCCGACCTCAAGGCCAGCCTCTTCGTCAAGAACACCACCATCGAGGATGTCATCGATTTCCTGCTGGTGACCAACCAGCTGGCCAAGAAGGTGCTGAACGAGAACAGCGTGCTGATCTATCCCAACATCCCGGCCAAGAACCGGGATTATCAGGAACTGCGAGTCAGGACCTTCTATCTCGCCAATGCCGACGCCAAACAGGCGCTCAACCTGATCAAGACCATCGTCAAGACGCGCGACGTGTTCATCGATGAGAAGCTCAACACCCTCACCATGCGCGACACGCCCGACGCCATCCGCCTGGCGGAAAAGGTGCTGGCGACCCAGGATCTGGCCGAGCCGGAAGTGCTGCTGGAGGTGGAGGTGCTGGAGGTGAGCCGCACGCGCCTGACGGATCTGGGCATCACGCCGCCCACCGAGGCCACCGTGACCACTCTGGGCCTCGCGCCGCCCACGCTGACTCTGGCCGATCTCCAGCAGATCACCGCGAGCCGCGTCGGGGTATCGCCCCTGTCCGCCACCGTGCGGGCCCGCATGGAGAACGGCGATACCAACCTGCTGGCCAACCCGCGCATCCGCGTGAAGAACAAGGAGAAGGCCAAGGTGCACATCGGTGAGCGGGTGCCGGTCATCACCACCACCGTGACCTCCGCCGGCACCACGAGCTTCCTGCCGGAAACGGTGAACTACCTCGACGTGGGCATCAAGCTCGAAGTGGAGCCGCTCATCTCGCTGGATGACGAGGTATCCATCAAAGTCGGTCTGGAGGTCAGCAGCCTCGGGCAGAAAACCGTGACCCGCAGCGGCAGCGAGGTGTACCGGGTCGGCACCCGCAATGCCTCCACCACCCTGCGCCTGCGCGATGGCGAAACCCAGGCCCTGGCCGGTCTGATCAACGATCAGGAGCGCAAGACCGTCACCGGCATCCCCGGCTTCGGCCAGATCCCGGCCATCGGCCGTCTGTTCGCCAGCAGAAGCAAGAGCAAGGACAAAACCGAGATCGTGCTGCTGATCACGCCGCACATCGTGCGCAACCTGGATCGCCCGTTGCCCACGGCGGTGGACTTCGCCGCCGGCACCGATGCAGCCGTCGGTGGCGCCTCGCTGAACCTGCGCGGCAGCCTGCCCGTGAGCGAGCCTGCGCCAGTGCCTGCCCCTGCAGCGGAGCAGCCGGCGACACCGCCCCCGTCCGGTACGCCGCCTGCGGCTCCCGCACCGGCCCAGGCCACCCCGGGCGCCAACGCGACGCTGCCCGCCACCGAGCCGGAGGATCAGGAGAATGGCGAGTAAGCGCGGCCAGGGCGTGCCCGTCCGCCTCTCCGGCAGCCGCTGCGATGGCTTCACCCTGATCGAACTGGTGATCACGGTCGCCATCGTGGGGATTCTGGCGACCGCGGCCATGCCCATGGCCGAACTCGCGGTGCAGCGCAGCAAGGAGCAGGAACTGCGCAGCGCCCTGCGCGAGATCCGCACGGCCATCGATGCCTACAAACAGGCCGTTGACGAGGGCCGCATCACCAGGGCGGCCGATGCCTCCGGCTATCCGCCCAGCCTGCAGGCGCTGGCCGCCGGGGTCGAGGATGCCAAGCATCCTGGCCGCGCGAAGATCTACTTTCTGCGCCGCATCCCCCGCGACCCCATGGTGTCGGATCCGGGCATCCCGGCCGAGGAGACCTGGGGCCTGCGCAGCTATGCCAGCGCGCCGGAGGATCCGCAGGCGGGCGAGGACGTCTTCGACGTGTACTCGCGCAACGACCGGACCGGCCTCAACGGCATTCCCTACCGCGAGTGGTGATTCCCATGCACGAGAGCAAGCAGGCAAACGGTTTCACGCTCATCGAAATGCTCGTGGTGATGGCCATCATCGCCACGCTGCTGACGATCGTGGCGCCGCGCTACATGCACCAGACCGAGCGCGCCCAGGAGGCGGTGCTGCGCCAGGACCTCAGCCTCATGCGTGATGCCATCGACAAGTACTATGGCGATACCGGCAAGTATCCGGCAGACCTCGATGCGCTGGTGACCGGGAAATACCTGCGCAAACTGCCGGTCGACCCCTTCACCGGCAGCAGCGGCACCTGGGTTGCGGTGATGCCGGACGATCCGGAGCAAAGCGGCGTTTTCGATGTGAAGAGCGGGGCGTCGGGCAAGGCTTCGGACGGCACGCCCTACAGCGAGTGGTGAATGTCGAGCGTTCACAGGATCGCCCGGTTGCGGCCGGCAGCCTCTACAGCGGCGGACCCGGCCCGCGTGGCCGGCGGGCAGGGCGGTTTCACCTATCTGGGACTGCTGCTGGCGATGGTCCTGCTGGGAGCCGGTCTTTCCCTGACCGGCACGGTTTGGCACACCCAGCAGCAGCGGGAGAAAGAAAAGGAACTGCTGTTCATCGGCAACCAATTCCGGGAGGCCATCGGCCAGTACTACGAACGCTCTCCCGGCGGCGCCAAGGCCTATCCCCGGCGCTTGGAGGACCTGCTCAAAGACCCGCGCCAGATCACCACCCAGCGCTATCTGCGCCGGCTCTACCGCGATCCCTTGACGGGCCAGGCGGAATGGGGCCTGGTGAAGGAGCCGAGCGGGGGCATCATCGGAGTTTACAGCCTGTCGACGGACAAACCGCTAAAAACCGGCAACTTCCACGCGGCCGATCGGGGACTTGCCGGCAAGGACAAGTACTCGGAATGGTGGTTCGTGTACGCCCCGAAGCAACTGGCGGTGCCGCCATTCTTCCCGCCGCTCGGCGGCTGAATCCTTCGAGAGATTGGCTCCACCGCAGGTGACCCAAAATATTTAATTGATTCTTAGAGTAATTATCAGTTCGATTTCTGCGCGCTGAAGCCAGTGTGGCCAAGCGGAACCGGGGAGAGATCAATCAGCGTAGAGAAAGAAAAAGGGGGTGATAGAACCAAGAGACTGCTCAATCCGATGGACGTTGGCTGCCTCGAACGGTTTTCGGGGTAAGGCGTTCTGTTTAGTCAATAACTATAATCGTGGAGGTACTATGTCTTTCCAGAAAGAAACCGTAGCCGGCAAGGTTCGTTCGGGCAGCAAGCTGCTTCGCGATCTGGTCGTGGTCGCGTCGTTCGGTCTGTTTTCCGTGCAGGCTTCCGCCGCCGTCATCGAGGAGTTCCGCTCCCCGATCCCGGTGTCCATGCCACTGCACGTCGGGCTGACCAGTGAGCCCGCAGGCGGCCAGACGTGTGATCACAAGCTATGGGTCGGCCTGTTCACGGCCGGCAAGCTTGCCTACGTTTCGGACCCTGCCCAGCCTTGGGCCATCTACGACATGTCACCGGCCAGTGGGCCAATGAACATACGCGTGGATTCCAAGGACAACAGCGCTTGGGTTTCTGCTGTTGGGAACTACATCACCAACATGAAGACCTCTGGCGAGCACACCGAGACCTCCATTCCCTCCGCTGCCAGCATGCCCATGGGCGTCGGTGAAGACGCGCAAGGCAACATCTGGTTTGCGGAGATGTGGCGGGATCAGATCACCAAGAGGCTCCCCAATGGTCAGGTGGTGGAGTACAAAATCCCCGGGAAGGGCCGCGCCGGTCCCACCGGTCTGACGGTGGACAAGAACGGCGATGTCTGGTTTGCCGAGTCGGTCAGCGGCAAGGTGAGCGTATACCGGACAGCGACGGGCAAGTTCGAGCGCTACGAGCTGCCGGGCCTCGCCCGCCCGATGGGCATCAGCTACATGCCCATGCAGGCGGATCAGAACGTCGTCTGGTTCACGGAGACCCTGGGCAACCGCATCGGTTCCATCAGTCTGGATGGCAAGAAGATCACCCTCTACAAGATCCTGACCAAAGCCAGCTTGCCCATGATGGCCATGCAGGACATGTATGGCAATGTCTGGTTTACGGAAATGGAGGGTAATCAGATCGGTCAGCTGATCCCGAACCCCAGTGCGCCCGAAAGCTCGCAAATCATCGAGCACCGCATCCCCACGCCGGTCAGTATGCCGATGGGGCTGGCGATCGACGATGAGTGCAAGACCGTCTGGTTCACTGAGACCCGGGGCAATCAGCTGGGCAAACTCAAGTACTGAGCGTATTGGCGGCTTCTGCCGCGCGGGGGCCGGGGCAACCTGGCCCCTTTTTATTGCACCCGCGACCGCGGGCTTGCTTCCCGTGTCCCGGCTGCTATGCTTGCCTGATGCCACTGCCAACAGAGACACAGCCCGTGAAAGAAACCCTCCTGAGCGCGCTCCGCTTCCGCCATGCCTGCAAGCATTTCGACAAGACCAGGCAGATACCGGGGGAGGATCTGGAATTCATCCTGGAGGCGGGCCGGCTGTCCCCGTCCTCCATGGGCCTGGAGCACTGGAAATTCATCGTGGTCCGGACGCCGGCGCTGAAGACGCAGTTGCAAGGCGCCTGCGGCGACCAGCCGCAACTCGGCTCGTGCAGCGCCGCCGTCGTCATACTGGCCAAGAAAGCGGAGCTGGCGCCGGACAGCGAGTACGTCCGCGCCCTGCTCAAGCGCGAGGTGCCGCAGGCGGAATACGAGGGCCTGCTCCGGTTCTATGCGGACTTTGCGCAACGCGTCGACTTGGTCGCCTGGAGCGTCGCCCAGTGCCACATCGCCGCCGCCAACATGATGACGGCAGCCGCCGCCATCGGCATCGACTCCTGCCCCATCGGCGGCTTCGATCCGGCGGCGGTCCGGGAGGTGCTGGACATCGACGGCAGGCGTTACGAAGTGGCGCTCATCCTGCCGCTGGGCTATCGGGCGCAGCCCCAGCCGGCACGCCACCGGCTGCCGCTCGAAGCGCTGGTCGAATACCGCTGATGCTGCCGGCAGCGCGCTTTTGCCGCCGGGGAAAAGCGGGTAAGATGGCGGCAGCGGCCGCTTGTCGGCCCCGTTGAGCCAGAACCGGAAAACGGGTGCTCGGCGGCTTCCTTCAATTTCCGTAGATACCGCATGCGTCGCTTTCTGCTCAGCAATGATGATGGCTACCTGGCGCCCGGCCTGGCGGTGCTGGCCGAAGCACTGTCCAGCATGGGCGAGCTCGTGGTGGTGGCGCCCGACCGGGATCGCAGCGGTGCCAGCAACTCCCTGACCCTCGACCGGCCGCTGCGCTGCCGCCGCGGCGAGAACGGTTTTTTTTACGTGAACGGCACCCCGACGGACTGCGTGCACTTGGCCGTGACCGGGCTGATGCCCGAGGAGCCCGACATGGTGATCAGCGGCATCAACCGCGGCGCCAACCTGGGCGATGACGTCATCTATTCGGGCACGGTGGCGGCGGCCTCCGAGGGCCGCTTCCTGGGCTTGCCGGCCGTTGCGATTTCCCTGGTGGGGACTAACTATACCCATTATGCCACGGCCGGGCGGGTGGCCCTGGACTTGGTGTCGCGCATACTGAGCAACCCCTTGCCCGCGGATACCATCCTCAATGTGAACGTGCCCGACTTGCCCTACGCGGAACTGCGCGGCTTCGAAGTGACCCGCCTCGGGCGCCGGCACAAGAGCGAGCCGGTCATCCAGTCAAGCGATCCGCGCGGGGAGCCTGTCTACTGGATCGGCCCCGCCGGCCGCGAGGCGGACGCCGGGCTCGGCACGGATTTCGACGCGGTGCGGCGGGGCTACGTGTCCATCACGCCCCTGAACCTGGACATGACGCGCTACGTCTTTCTTGATACGCTAAGCCAATGGTTAAGCAGCACCCACCACGAGAACTAGGGGTAGGCATGACTTCCCGGCGCACGCGCGCGCGCCTGGTGGAGCGCCTGCGCGCCCAGGGCATCAAGAGCGAAATGGTGTTGCGGGCGATCTACGAGGTGCCGCGCCATCTCTTCGTGGAGGAGGCCCTGGCCAGCCGCGCCTACGAGGATTCGGCGCTGCCCATCGGCTACGGCCAGACCCTGTCCCAGCCCTGGACCGTGGCGCACATGACCGAAGTGCTCCTGGCCGGCGGCCCCTTGCAGCGGGTGCTGGAAATCGGCACCGGCTCCGGCTATCAGACGGCGGTGCTGGCGGCCCTGGTGCCCTACGTCTACAGCATCGAGCGGCTCGCCTTTTTCCATCAGCAGGCGCAGGCCCGCTTCCGCGAGATGGGCTTGACCCGCATCGTCCTGCGCCACGGTGATGGCGCCCAGGGCTGGCCGGAGAAGGCGCCCTTCGACGGCATACTGGTCACCGCCGCCGCCGGCTTTGCGCCGGAGGCCCTGATCGCCCAGCTGCAGCCGGGCGGTCGCCTGGTGATGCCGCTGGGCGAAGGGCGACAGCAGCGCCTGGTGGTGTTCCGGCGCGACGCGCAGGGCGTGCAGATGGAGACGCTGACCGAATGCTGCTTCGTGCCGCTGCTGTCCGGGGTGTGTTGAAGGGGTTGTGATGCACGGGCGGCTTTACATGCGAGGAAGCCTGCTTGGTGCCGCCTGCCTGCTGCTCGGCGCCTGCGCCGCCCATCCCCCGGCGCCGATCAGCAGCAAATCCTTCAATGCCGCCGTCCCGGTCGTTTCCCGTCCATCGCCGCCCCCTGCCACCTATCGGGTGCAGCCGGGCGACACCCTGAACGTCATCGCCCGCCGCTTCGGCTTGAGCCCGGCGCAAGTGGTCCAGTGGAACCGCCTGAGCTCGCCGGACACGCTGCTCGTGGGTCAGATCCTGCGCCTGCGCGCCCCCGATCCGGATACGCGCCTTGCCACTGCCGATGCCCGCCCGGCCGCGGACGCCGCCGACCCGGCGCCGGAGGTGTCCGTCACGCCCATTTCCCTGCCCGCCGCGCCCAAGGGCCAGGACCTTGCGCCGGCGGTGGCCGCCACGGCAAGCCCGCCGCCAGCGCCCAAAGCCGCGGCTCCCGCCGGCGAGACACCCAAGGCGGTGCCGAACACCAAACCCGCCGCCGCGGCGGCCCAGCCCACCCCGGCAGCGTCCGCGTGGAGCTGGCCCGCCGACGGGCCCATCCTGGCGCGCTTCGATCCGGGGCCGGGCATGCGCCACGGCATCGACATCGGCGGCAAGCTGGGCGACCCGGTGCGCGCAGCGGCGGCTGGGCGCGTTCTGTACAGCGGGAGTGGACTGCGCGGTTATGGTCGGCTTATCATCATTCGTCATGAGCATAATTACATCACCGCTTACGCCCACAACGCGCAGCTCCTGGTCAAGGAAGGCGCCTGGGTTAAAGCGGGACAAGTGATCGCGCGCATGGGGCAGTCGGGCAACGCGGGTCGGGTGCTCCTGCACTTCGAAGTCCGCAAGCAGGGCCGGCCGCAGGATCCCCTGGCCTTGTTGCCGCCTCGCCCCGTGTCCGCCCATCCATGAGGGGGGAAGCATGACCAACGAAGACCTGTCACCGGAGTTTCTCTTGCCCGATGAATTCCAGGCAGAGGGAGAGGATGGGCTGCTTCCGGAAGCAAATGCGGGTGAGGAGGTGCCGGACGACGCCGCGGCGGACAGCTTCCCGCCCGACGAGACTTCCACCGCCGAAATGCTGGCGTTGGCCTGCGGCACGGGCAAGCAGGATTCCACCCGCCGCTATCTGACCGAAATCGGCTATACGCCGCTCTTGAGCGCCGAGGAGGAGGTGGCCCTGGCCCGTCAGGTCCTGGCCAACGACGCCCAGGCCCGCGCACGCATGATCGAGAGCAATCTGCGCCTGGTGGTGAAGATCGCCCGGCGCTACATGAACCGCGGCCTGCCGCTGCTGGACCTCATCGAAGAGGGCAACCTGGGCCTCATCCGCGCCGTGGAGAAGTTCGATCCCGAGCGGGGCTTCCGTTTTTCCACCTACGCCACCTGGTGGATCCGGCAGACCATCGAGCGCGCGCTCATGAACCAGACCCGCACCGTGCGTCTGCCGGTGCACGTGGTCAAGGAGATCAACGTCTACCTGCGTGCGGCGCGCCAACTGAGCCAGCAGTTGGACCACGAGCCGCGCCCGGAGGACGTGGCGCAGGCATTGAACAAGCCGGTGGCGGACGTGCGCGCCATGCTGGGTCTGAACGAACGCACCAGCAGCGTGGACACGCCCATCGACTCCGACCCCGACCGCTCCCTCCTGGACATCCTGCCCGACGAGCAGAACCTCAATCCTTTCGAGGCGCTGGAGCAGAGCGATCTGCTCTGGCATCTGTCCGCCTGGCTGCGCGGACTGAACGACAAGCAGCGCATGGTGGTGGAGATGCGCTTCGGCCTGAACGGCGAGGAGGTGGCCACCCTCGAGGAGATCGGCCAGGCGCTGGGGGTGACCCGCGAGCGGGTCCGGCAGATCCAGGTGGAGGCTTTGGCGCGCCTGCGCCAGCTCATGGAGGCCGAGGGGCTCTCCGGGGAGATCCTGTTCTAGCGGCGTCAGTCCGTTTCGATCAGGAGCAGGGCTGCGATCACTTCACGGTCCTCGCCCATGAGGATGTTGTAGGTGCGACAGGCGGCGGCAGTGTCCATGACCTCCACGCCGATCTGCCGCTCCCGGAAGGCGGCGAGGGTCGCGGCCGGCGGGAAGCGGAGGCGCCTGCCGGTGCCCAGCAGCAGTACCTCGGGCCGGTGTTCCAGGATAACGGTGAAGTCCGCCGCCTGCAGGTCTTCGAAGCGGGCCGGCGCCCACGGGGAGACCAGCCATCCGGGCGCCACCACCAGGCTGCTGTGGTGGGCATGCTCGTTGATGGTGATGCTGCCGGGGGCGTAGGCCGTAATCAGGTTGGCATCGCTGTTGCGCTGCAGATGCATCTTCATCGCGGATCTCCTGCCGGGGCAAGGCCTTTGGGCTCGTGGGATTGCCATAGTTGACCACAGTTTTGCCCCCATGGGCAAAACCCATTGACAGCGCCTAGGCCGCACACTATTTTGCATCCCTTTGCTTGCTGAGATTAAGAAGGCAGCTGCCTACCATGGACGAGTTTCAACGCATACGCCGTCTTCCCCCCTATGTCTTCAACATCGTCAATGATCTGAAGGCGCAGGCGCGCAAGCGCGGGGAGGATATCATCGATTTCGGCATGGGCAACCCCGACCAGCCGACCCCCAAGCACATCGTCGACAAGATGTGCGAGGCGGCGCAGCGGGGCGACACGCACCGCTACAGCGTGTCGCGCGGCATTCCCCGGCTGCGCAAGGCGCTGAGCAACTGGTACAAGACCCGCTTCGACGTGGATCTGGACCCCGAGTCCGAGGCTATCGTCACCATCGGCTCCAAGGAAGGCCTGTCGCATCTGGCCCTGGCCACCATGGGGCCGGGCGACGCGGTGCTGGTCCCCAACCCGACCTATCCCATCCACCCTTACGGCTTCGTCATCGCCGGCGCCGATCTGCGCCACGTGCCCATGCTGCCCGGCATGGACTTCCTGGAGGAACTCGAAAAGGCGGTCAAGGCCGCCTGGCCGCGCCCAAAGATGCTGGTCATCAATTTCCCGCACAACCCGACGGCGGCGGTGACCGATCTCGACTTCTTCCGGCGCATCGTGGACTTCGCCAAGGAGAACAAGCTCTGGGTGGTGCACGACCTGGCCTATGCCGATATCGTCTTCGATGGCTACAAAGCGCCGAGTTTTCTGCAGGTGCCGGGTGCCAAGGACGTGGGCGTGGAATTCTTCACCCTGTCCAAGAGCTACAACATGCCCGGCTGGCGCATCGGCTTCGCCGCCGGCAACCCCAAGCTGATCGGCGCGCTGGCGCGCATCAAGAGCTACATGGACTACGGCATGTTCACGCCGGTGCAGGTGGCCGGCATCGTGGCTCTGGAAGGGCCGCAGGACTGCGTGGAGGAGATCCGCAGCATGTACGAGCATCGCCGCAACGTCCTGTGCGACGGCTTGAACGCGGCGGGCTGGGCGGTGGAGCGGCCCAAGGCTACCATGTTCGTGTGGGCGCGCATTCCCGAGCAGTACCGGGCCATGGGCTCACTGGAGTTCTCCAAGCTGGTGCTCGCCAAGGCCAAGGTGGCGGTCAGCCCGGGCATCGGCTTCGGCGAGTACGGCGACGAGTACGTGCGCTTTGGCCTGGTGGAGAACGAGCAGCGCACCCGCCAGGCCATCCGCGGGCTCAAGCAGATGCTGCGGGAGGGCTGATGGAACCGGTCCGGATCGGCATCATCGGCCTCGGCACCGTCGGCCGCGGCACCTTGGACGTGCTGCGCCGCAACGCCCTGGAAATCGAACGCCGCGTGGGTCGGCCGGTGCGCGTCGCCCAGGTCGCAGTGCGCAACCCGGCGCGCCTGGCCGGCGTGAGCCCGGTGGACTTCGCGGTGACCGGCGATCCCTTCGCCTTGGTCAACAGCCCCGAGCTCGACGTGGTGGTGGAGCTGATCGGCGGCATCGAGCCCGCCCGCGAGCTGGTGCTCACCGCCATCCGCAGTGGCAAGCACGTGGTCACCGCCAACAAGGCGCTGCTGGCCCTGCACGGCAACGAGATCTTCGAGGCCGCCCAGCAGCAGGGCGTGGTGGTGGCCTTCGAGGCGGCCGTGGCCGGCGGCATTCCCATCATCAAGGCCCTGCGCGAGGGCTTGGCCGGCAATCGCATCGAGTGGCTGTGCGGCATCATCAACGGCACCTGCAATTACATTCTCACCCAGATGCGCGAGCAGGGCTGGTCCTTCGCCGAGGCCCTGCGCGAGGCGCAGGCCCTGGGCTATGCCGAGGCGGACCCCACCTTCGACATCGAAGGCATCGACAGCGCCCACAAGCTGACCATCCTGGGCGCCATCGCCTTCGGCATTCCCCTGGACTTCGCCAGCGTGCCCGTGGAGGGCATCAACGGCCTGCACGGCATGGACGTGACCTATGCCGAGGAGCTGGGCTATCGCATCAAGCTGCTCGGCCTCGCCCGGCGCGTGGAGCAGGGCGTGGAACTGCGCGTGCACCCGACCCTGGTGCCCGCCCGTCACCTGCTGGCCAGCGTGGAGGGCGCTTTCAACGCCGTGCTGGTGAAGGGCGACGCCGTGGGCCAGACCCTCTACTACGGCCGCGGCGCCGGCGCCGAGCCGACCGCCAGCGCCGTGGTCGCCGACTTGGTGGATGTGGCCCGCACCCTCACTGCGGATCCCAGCAACCGGGTGCCGCACCTCGCCTTCCAGCCGGAGCAGTTGGCCGAGCTGCCCATCCTGCCCATGGCGGAAGTGCAGAGCGCCTATTACCTGCGCCTGCAGGCCCTGGACGAGCCTGGCGTATTGGCGCAGGTCACCCGCATCCTGGCGGACGAGGGCATCTCCATCGAGGCGCTGATCCAGAAGGAGGCGCCCGCCGGCGCTGTCGACGTGCCCGTGGTGCTGCTCACCCACGCCACCCGGGAGGGCCGTTTGAACCGCGCCATCGCCGCCATCGAAAACCTGCCGGTGATCACTCAGCCGGTGGTGCGCCTGCGTCTGGAAAACCTGGACGGCCTGCGCTAAGCCCTTTACCGAGAAGCTTCAGGAAGACAGCATGGAAAACCCCATCCGCACCCGCTACACCGGCCTGATCGACCGCTACCGCTCCTGGCTGCCCATCCATCCCGATACCCCGGCGGTGAGCCTGGGCGAGGGCAACACGCCGCTGATCCAGGCGGTCAACCTGCCGCGCCACCTGGGCCACGACGTGGAGCTCTACTTCAAGTTCGAAGGCTTGAACCCCACCGGCTCCTTCAAGGATCGCGGCATGACCATGGCCATCACCAAGGCGGCGGAGGAGGGCGCCAAGGCGGTGATCTGCGCCTCCACCGGCAACACCTCGGCGGCGGCGGCGGCCTATGCGGCGCGCGCCGGCATGAAGGCCTTCGTGCTGATCCCCGAGGGCAAGATCGCGCTCGGCAAGCTGTCCCAGGCCATGATGCACGGCGCCGTGGTGCTGCAGATCCGCGGCAACTTCGACGAGGGCATGCAGTTGGTGCAGGAAGTGGCGCAGACCGCGCCCGTGACCATCGTCAACTCGGTCAATCCCTACCGTCTGCAGGGGCAGAAGACCGCCGCCTTCGAGATCGTCGAGGAGCTCGGCGAGGCGCCCGACTACCACGCCCTGCCGGTGGGCAATGCCGGCAACATCACCGCCCACTGGATGGGCTACTGCGAGTACTCGGATGCCCGCCAGCACAAGGCCGACGCCCTGACCGGCGCCTGCGTGTTCTGCAAGGGCACCTGTCCCTACGGCCATGCCGTCACCGGCAAGCGACCGAAGATGCTGGGATTTCAGGCCGCCGGCAGCGCGCCCTTCATCCAGGGCGGCTTCGTCGACCAGCCCGAGACCGTCGCCACCGCCATCCGCATCGGCCATC
The DNA here is from genome assembly GCF_000423825.1 of Thermithiobacillus tepidarius DSM 3134. Taxonomy (NCBI): domain Bacteria; kingdom Pseudomonadati; phylum Pseudomonadota; class Acidithiobacillia; order Acidithiobacillales; family Thermithiobacillaceae; genus Thermithiobacillus; species Thermithiobacillus tepidarius. The sequence goes on along the minus strand of NZ_AUIS01000016.1, from coordinate 22,491 downwards.
CCATGTCCTGGGAGGCGGCCCACGTGGTGGAGAAGGAGTCGGGCGGCTGGTTCGACGCGGTCACCGACACGGAGATCCTGGAAGCGCAGAAGTTGCTGGCCCAGTTCGAAGGCGTGTTCTGCGAGCCGGCCTCCGCCGCTTCCGTCGCCGGGGTCATCAAGCAACTGCGTGCCGGGCGCATCGAGCGCGGCGCCCGCATCGTCTGCACGCTGACCGGCCACGGGCTGAAGGACCCGGACACCGCCATCGCCCAGAGCACTCAGCCGATCACCGTGGACGCCAGCCTGGCGGCGGTGGAGGCGGTCATCCTGGGCCGGTGAGCCGCCGCGTGGTGCTGTGGGCGCCGTCCCTGGCGCCCAGCCAGAATCCGCCTCCCGCACCGTTGCTCAACCGCTTGGCCGGGCGCAGCGAGCCCTGCTCCCTGATCGGCGGCGCCGATGACGCGCTGGCCAGCGCGTTCGCCGCCTTCGGCCTGGCCTGCCCCGTGGCCGCGGACTGTCCCGCGGCGGCCGTCAGCGCCTGGGCGGATGGCCTGGCTCCGCAGGCGGGCCAATTCTGGCTGCGCATGGATCCCGTGCATCTTCTCCCCAGCCGCGCCCAGCTGCTGCTCATGGATCTCGGGCATTACCCGCTCGATGCCGGGCAGGCGCAGCGCTTGATCGATGACCTGAACCGCCACTTTGCCGCCCTGGGTTGGCGCTGCTTCGCCCCGCATCCCGAGCGCTGGTACGTGCTGCTGCCCGCAGCGCCTGCCCTGCGCACCACGCCGCTGGCCGCGGCGGTGGGCCGCAGCGTGGACGCGGTCCTGCCGCGGGGAGCCGACGCCCGCGACTGGCACGGCCTGCTCAACGAAGTGCAGATGCTCCTGCATGGCCATCCGGTCAACGAGGCGCGGGAAGAGGCCGGTCTGCCGGCCGTGAACAGCGTCTGGTTCTGGGGCGGGGGCAGCCTGCCCGCAACGCCGGCGCCCCTGTGGCGCTCGGTCTGGACCGCCGATCCGTTGCTGCAGGCCTTGGCCCGCTTCAGCGGTGCCGAGGCCTGGGATTGCCCTGCGGACCTGGCGGTTTGGGCGAGCGGGTTGGCCGATGGGGCCCACCTGCTGGTTTGCGCGGAAACGCTGGCGGACGGGGATCTGCTGCGCTTCGAGGCGGAGTATCTGACTCCCTTGGCCGGCGCTCTGAAGCAGGGGACCATCGAGCAGCTGAGCATCGTCGGCGGCTCCGCCGCGGATGACGCCACGGCGCCCGCTCTGACGTTGGGCCGCCGGGATCTGGGCCGCTGGTGGCGCCGGGCGCGGCCTTTCCTGGCCACGCCGCGCCTGGGCGTGTCCACCACCTGGTCGGCCCTGGCCCGCGGCGGCTGATGCCGCTTGTCAAGGCTTGTCAACGTGAAGGCGGATCGCGCGTTTTCATGGATAAGCCATATTTGCAAATGGCGAGCGCTTGATTATTATAGCGCGAGGTCGTGGCCTGCCTTTACCAGGTCTTTCAAAAACTAATCTTCGGAGGAGTCATGAAACTGAAGTTCGCTGTTGCCGCAGCCGTTGCTGCTCTTTCGCTGTCCAGCCTGGCCCATGCTGCCGGTGATCCCAAGGCCGAAGCGCTGATGAAGCAGTCCGGCTGTTTCGCTTGCCACGCCGTCGACAAGAAGGTGGTGGGCCCCTCCTACAAGGATGTCGCCAAGCGCTACAAGAGCGACAAGGCTGCTGCCGGCAAGCTGGCTGACAAGATCATCAAGGGCGGCGCCGGCAACTGGAATGCCGTGACCGGCGGCGTGCCCATGACTCCCCATCCCCAGCTGAGCAAGGCCGACGCGACCGCGATGGCCAAGTGGGTGTTGGCGCAGTAAAATTTTGCCGCACTTTGCAGCACAACAAATGCCGGCCTAGCCGGCATTTGTTTTCTTGGAGGCAGCCAGATGGCTCGCACCGTGGCATAATCCTTCCATGCCGCTTTTCATTCAGCGCCCTTTTTCACCGGATCACGTGGCCCGATTGATGGCCGACGGCGTCCCGCCGTTGTTGGCCCGCCTCTATGCGGCGCGCGGGGTGGCGCATGCAGCCCAGCTGCGGCTGGGCCTGGAGGCGCTGGCGCCGCCGGCTCACCCGCAGCGGGGGCTGAGGGGCTTGGCGCAAGCCGCTGCCATCCTCGGCGAAGCGGTGCGGACCGGCCGGCGCATCCTGATCGTCGGCGATTTCGACTGCGACGGGGCGACCAGCACCGCCCTGTGCATGGACGCCCTGCGGGCCATGGGCGCGGCGGAGCCGTGCTTCATCGTCCCCAACCGTTTCGAGTACGGCTACGGCCTGACCCCGGAAATCGTGGCGTTGGCGCGCGACTACGCGCCCGACGTGCTGATGACCGTCGACAACGGCATCAGCAGCATCAGCGGCGTGGCGGCGGCGAAGGCGGCGGGCATGCAGGTGGTGGTCACCGATCACCATCTGCCGGGCGCCGAGCTGCCGGCGGCGGACGCCATCGTCAACCCGAATCAGCCCGGCTGCCCCTTCCCCTGGAAGAACAGCGCCGGCGTTGGCGTCGCCTTCTACGTGATGACGGCCGTGCGCGCCTATCTGCGCGAGCGCGGGCATTTCGGCCCGGCGCGCCCGGAGCCGAAGCTGACGGATTTGCTGGATCTGCTGGCGGTCGGCACGGTGGCGGACGTGGTGACTCTGGACGACAACAACCGCATCTTGGTGGCGCAGGGATTGCGGCGCATGAATGCCGGCCAGGCGCGGCCCGGCCTGCGGGCCCTGCTGGAGGTGGCCGGCCGCGCGCCGGGCAGCCTGAACGCGGCGGATCTGGGCTTCGCCGTCGGGCCGCGGCTCAATGCCGCCGGTCGTCTGGCCGACATGTCCATCGGCATCCGCTGCCTCTTGAGCCGGGATCTGGAGGAAGCGCGAGCCATGGCGCGCCAGCTGGACGAGCTCAACCGCGAGCGGCGGGCCATCGAGGACGTGATGCGCGCCGAGGCGCAGATGGCGCTGGTCAAGGACGAAGCCCTGGCCGAGCGCTGGGGGGTCTGCCTCTACGATGAGCAGTGGCATCAGGGAGTGATCGGCATCCTGGCCGGACGCCTCAAGGATCAACTGCACCGGCCTGTCATCGCCTTCGCCAGGACCGGCGAGGATGAGGTGAAGGGTTCGGCGCGCTCCATCCGCGGCCTGCACCTGCGCGACGCCCTGGATGCGGTGGCCAGCCGGCATCCGGGCCTGCTGAGCAAGTTCGGCGGCCATGCCATGGCCGCCGGCCTGACCCTGCGCCTGCGCGACCTGCCGGCCTTCGCCGAGGCCTTCGACGCCGAGGTCCGGCGGGTATTGCGTCCGGAGGATTTGCAGGGCGTGCTGGAAACCGACGGCGAGCTCGCGCCGGCGGAGATCAGCCTGGAAACGGCTACCCTGTTGGCCGGCGCCGGTCCCTGGGGACAGGGCTTTCCCGAGCCGCTCTTCGAAGGGATCTTCGAGGTGCTGGACACCAAGGTGCTGAAAGAGAAGCATCTGAAGCTCTGGTTGCGCGGGCCGGGACCGGAACCGCTGGAGGGCATCCACTTCGGCGGCGTGCCGCACCTGGGGGTGCCGCGGGTGAGCTACGTGCGCCTGGCTTACGTGCCGCAGATCAACGAATATCGCGGCGAGCGCCGGGTGCAGTTGCGGGTGAGCCATTGGGAGGCAGCCTAGCGGCCGTGCTGGATTTCATTCTGGATTTCATTTCTGAAAGTGCGTGAGGACGAAACCATGGAACAGATCAACGAATTGCGCGATAAATTGCAGGATCTGCAGCAACGCCTGGCCGATCTCAGGGGGTATCTTTGACCTCGAACACAAGGAAGAAAGGCTGACGGAAGTCATCCGCGAGCTGGAGGCGCCGGATCTCTGGAATGATCCGGAGCGGGCGCAGAACCTGGGCCAGGAGCGGGCGCGCCTGGAAGCGGCCATCGTGCCGGCCCGCCAGCTGGTGCAGGGGGTGGCGGAGGCCGGCGAGCTCTTGGGCTTGGCCGAGGAAGAGGGCGACGCGGCGACCATCGAGGCGCTGGCCGCCGATGTGGGTACCTACGAGCAGCAACTGGGCCGGCTGGAGTTCCTGCGCATGTTCAGCGGCGAGCTGGATGCCGCCAACTGCTTCGTGGACATCCAGTCCGGCGCCGGCGGCACCGAGGCCCAGGACTGGGCCGAGATGCTCCTGCGCATGTATCTGCGCTGGTGCGAGTCCAAGGGCTTCAAGACCGAACTCATCGAGGCGACGGAAGGCGAAGTCGCCGGCATCAAGTCGGCCACCTTTCGGGTCATCGGCGACTACGCCTACGGCTGGCTGCGCACGGAGACGGGCGTGCACCGCCTGGTGCGCAAGTCGCCCTTCGATTCCGGCAACCGCCGCCACACCAGCTTCTGCAGCGTCTTCGTCTACCCCGAGGTGGACGAGTCCTTCGAGATCGACATCAACCCCGCCGACCTGCGCGTCGACACCTACCGCGCCAGCGGCGCCGGCGGCCAGCACGTGAACAAGACCGACTCGGCGGTGCGCATCACCCACCTGCCCACCGGCATCGTGGTGGCCTGCCAGACGGATCGCTCCCAGCACAAGAATCGCGCCGAGGCCATGCGCATGTTAAAGTCGCGGCTTTACGAGCTGGAGCTGGCCAAGCGGCGGGCGGAGCAGGAAGCGCTGGAGGAGAGCAAGAGCGACATCGGTTGGGGCCACCAGATCCGCTCCTACGTGCTGGACCAGTCCCGCATCAAGGACCTGCGCACCGGCGTGGAGGTGGGCGATACCCAGCGGGTGCTGGACGGCGCGCTGGATCCCTTCGTCGAGGCCGCCCTCAAGCAGGGTCTGTGAGGCCGGCAGCGCAAACGTGAACAAGCGCAGCGAAGTCTGCGGCGTACTCCAAAAAAGGATTGAAGCACGGCATGGAACACGAAATCCTGGACAGCAACGAACTGGTCGAGCAGCGCTACGCCAAATTGGCCGAACGGCGCGCCGCCGGCGAGGCCTACCCCAACGACTTCCGGCGCGATGCCCTGGTCGGCGATTTGGTGGCCCGCTATGGCGAGCTGACCGCCGAAGCCCTGGAGGCGGAAGCCATCCAGGTCTGCGTGGCCGGGCGCATGTTGACCCGCCGAGTGATGGGCAAGGCCAGCTTCGCCCATATCCAGGACATGTCCGGCCGCATGCAGCTCTTCGTCACCCGCGACGAACTGGGCGAGAGCGCCTACGACGAGTTCAAGCGCCTGGATCTCGGCGACATCATCGGCGTCGCCGGCGCGCTCTTTCGCACCAAGACCGGCGAGCTGTCCGTGCGCGTGCAATCCCTGCGCCTGCTGGCCAAGGGGCTGCGGCCGCTGCCGGAAAAGTGGCACGGCTTGAGCGACCAGGAGATGCGCTACCGGCAACGCTACGTGGACCTGATCGTCACCGAGGAGAGCCGCCGCACCTTCCAGGTGCGCTCGCGGCTGGTCAGCGCCGTCCGCGAGAGCCTGACCCGGCGCGGCTTCCTGGAGGTGGAGACGCCCATGATGCAGCCCATCCCGGGTGGCGCCACGGCGCGGCCCTTCGTGACCCACCACAACGCCCTGGACATGACCCTCTACCTGCGCATCGCGCCGGAGCTCTACCTGAAGCGCCTGCTGGTGGGCGGCTTCGAGCAGGTCTTCGAGATCAACCGCAACTTCCGCAACGAGGGCCTGTCCACCCGGCACAATCCCGAATTCACCATGCTGGAGTTCTATCAGGCTTACGCCGACTACCGCGACGCCATGGACCTGACCGAGGCGCTGATCCGCGAGGCCGCCCGCCAGGCCCTGGGCACGGAACAGGTGACTTACCAAGGACTGGCGCTGGATCTCAGCCGGCCCTTCGCGCGCATGACCGTGCGCGAAGCGGTGCTGGCCCACAACTCGGACCTGCATGCGGCCGACCTCGACGACCCCGAGCGCCTGCGGGCCAAGTTGGGCGAGCTCAAGGCCAAGCTGGAGCCCGGTTGGGGGCCGGGCAAGCTGCTGACCGAGGTTTTCGAGAAGACCGTGGAGCACCGGCTCATGCAGCCCACCTTCATCACCGAATATCCCACCGAGGTGAGCCCGCTGGCGCGGCGCAACCAGGACAACCCCGAGGTCACCGACCGCTTCGAGCTGATCGTCGCCGGGCGCGAGATCGCCAACGGCTTCTCCGAGCTCAACGACCCCGAGGACCAGGCCGCCCGCTTCCGCAAGCAGGTGGAGGAGAAGGCGGCCGGCGACGAGGAGGCCATGCACTTCGACGCCGACTACATCCGCGCTTTGGAGTACGGCATGCCGCCGGCGGCGGGGGTGGGGGTGGGCATCGACCGGCTGGTCATGCTGCTCACCGACAGCCCCAGCATCCGCGACGTGATCCTCTTCCCGCACATGCGCCCGGAAGCCTGACGCATGCGCCCCTACGAGCTCTGGATCGGGCTGCGCTACACGCGCGCCAAGCGGCGCAACCATTTCATTTCCTTCATCTCGCTCATCGCCATGCTCGGCATCGGCCTTGGGGTGGCGGCGCTGATCACCGTGCTGTCGGTCATGAACGGCTTCGAGCAGGAGTTGCGTACCCGCATCCTGGGCGTGGTCTCGGACATGGTGATCGAGGGCAACGGTCAGCCCCTCTACGATTGGCAGCGGGTGGCAGCCCAGGTGGAGCGGCGGCCCGGCATCCTGGGGGTGGCGCCCTACGTGCAGGCGCAGGCCATGATCAGCGACGATCAGGCGGTCACCGGTGCCATCATCCGCGGTATCGACCCGGCCCGCGAGGTGCGGGTGTCGGCCCTGGGGCAGCACATCGTGGCCGGGCGGCTGGATGCCCTGCGGCCGGGCTCCTTCGGCATCGTGCTGGGCAGCGCCCTGGCGCAGAACCTGGGCGTCGGCGTCGGCGACAAGGTCACGCTCATCTCCCCCCAGGGCCAGGTCAGCCCGCTCGGGGTCACCCCGCGCCTGCGCCGCTTCACGGTGGTGGGCATCTTCTCGGTGGGCATGTACGAGTACGACAGCGGATTGGCCTACACCAACCTGCAGGACGCCGCCCGCCTCTATAGTCTGGGCGACGGGGTGACGGGCGTCCGCCTGAAGCTGGCCGATCTGTTCCAGTCCCAGGGCGTGGCGGCGCAGTTCCAGCAACTGCTGGGACCCGACTACTTCGTGCAGGACTGGACCATGGGCCACGCCAACTTCTTCCGCGCCCTGAAGATCGAAAAAACGGTGATGTTCGTGATCTTGTCGCTGATCATCGCCGTGGCCGCCTTCAACATCGTCTCCACCCTGGTGATGGTGGTCACCGACAAGCAGTCGGACATCGCCATCCTGCGCACCCTGGGCGCGAGCCCGCTGAGCATCACCGCCATCTTCATGGTGCAGGGCGCCATGATCGGCATCGTCGGCACCTTGCTGGGCGTGGTGGGCGGCGTGCTGTTGGCCCTCAACGTGCCGACGTTGGTGCCTGCCATCGAGCAGCTTTTCCACGTGCAGTTCCTGTCGCCGGACGTGTATTTCATCAGCGAGCTGCCTTCCCAGCTGGAGCAGCGCGACGTCTGGCGCATCGCCGTGGCCTCCCTGCTCATGAGCTGGCTGGCGACCATCTATCCCGCGCTGCGCGCGGCGCGCACCGATCCCGTGGAGGCCCTGCGCTATGAGTGACGTTCTGAAAGCGGAGGGATTGCGCCGGCTGTTCCGTCAGGGGCGGGTGCAGTTGGAGGTCATCAAGGGCATCGACCTGCGGATTTCGGCGGGGGAGAGCGTGGGCATCGTCGGTGCTTCGGGCTCCGGCAAGAGCACCCTGCTGCACCTGCTCGGCGGCCTGGACCGACCTTCGGCCGGGCGGGTCTGGGTCGAGGGGCAGGATCTCTACGCCCTGGGGGAGGCGGCCCGCGGCCGCTTGCGCAACGACAAGATGGGCTTCGTCTACCAATTCCACCATCTGTTGCCGGAGTTCACCGCCCTGGAGAACGTGATGATTCCGCTGCTGATCCAGCGCCGTCCGCGCGAAGAGGCGGCCGCCCGGGCCAGCGAGCTGCTGGCCCAGGTGGGCTTGGGCGAGCGCCTGCGCCACAAGCCGGGCGAGCTGTCCGGCGGCGAACGGCAACGGGCCGCCATCGCCCGCGCCTTGGTCACGCGCCCGCGCCTGCTCTTGGCCGACGAGCCGACCGGCAACCTGGATTCGCAGACGGCGGCGAAGATCCACGACCTGCTCCTGGATCTGAACCAGCACCTGGGCACCAGCCTGGTGGTGGTGACCCACGATCCCCGTTTGGCGGAGCGGATGCAGCGGGTGTATCAGATCCGCGACGGCCAGATCGTCTCCCAGGCCGGGTAGGCGCCAGGGGGAGAGCGGATCCTGGTCTATACTGCTTTGGGAGGCAGGCGGCGGGCCCGCTGGCGCCGGCGCCAGCGCCACACGACCGCCAAGCGCCAGCCGGCCAGGGTCAGATAGTAGCCCGTGGCGGCGGCCAAGGTGCCGATCAGCAGGGAGCCGATCCAGGTGATCAGATAGGCGCTCCAGAGCTGACGTCCGCCTTCGCCCAGCAGGTTGTGCCAGTTGTTGATCAGTTGCATCAGGTCCAGGTGGCGGCCGGCGGACAGGGGCAATCCCAAGAAGCGGGTGACCGTTTCGCCAACCCGGAAGGCGAAATAGTAGAAAGGGGGCATGGTCAAGGGGTTGGTGAGCAGGGCGGCGCCGACGGCGGCGGGAATGTTGACCCGCAACAGCAGCGCACCGATCAGCACCAGGGGGACGTGGCCCAGGAGCGGCGTGCTGGCGATGAAGAGGCCCAAGGCCAAGCCGCCGGCCAAGCTGCGCCGATGAAAATGCCACAGCTCGTGATGGTGCAGCAGGTGAGTAAAGCGCCCCAGGCACCGGGTTCGCAACACCCGCTCGCGACAAGGCAGGTATTTAGATAAGAACTTACGCAAGTAACTTAAGTCCTGGCCTGTGATCCCGCCGAGTTTATCCCATACCTGCCCGCGCGCCCAAGCTTTTTTTCGGCGCATGCCGGGCCTGCCGGAGGTGGTGCTCGCCATCGGCCTGGGCCTCTTGCTGTTGTACCGGCAGGAGAGCATTCCAGTGCCGTGGCCGGCGGCGGGATTGGCGCTGGCCTTGCTGCTGCCGGTCTGGCGTTGGCGCATCCTGTTGCTGCCGGCCGCCGCCTGTGCCGCCTTTGCCTGGGGCGCCTGGCAAGCCCAGCGCATCAGCCACGAAACCCTGCCCGACGCCGCAGTTGGGCAGGCACTGGTCATCACCGGGACCATCGCGTCACTGCCGGAAGCCCGCGGGAACGGCACCCGCCTGCTGTTCGCTCCCGAGCACATGGATGGGCCGCTCGGGTCCATCGATTTCCGAGGACTTCTGCAGCTCTCATTCGACGGGCCGGCACCGCCCGAGCTGGCCTATGGCCAACGCTGGCGCCTGACGGCACGTTTGCAGCGGCCGCAGGCCGCCACCAATCCGGGCGGTTTCGACCGCAGCTACGCGCTCTTCTGGCAGGGGGTGCGGGCCGTGGGCGCGGTACAGTCCGTGCCGGAGCCGGTGCAGTTGGCCGGGGCGGGCGGCCATGCCCTGCTGCGCTGGTTCCAGAGCTTGCGCCAGCAGGTGCTCCAGGCCAGCAATGCTGCCTTGCCCCGGGCCGAGGCGGGCTTGGTGCAGGCACTGACCGTGGGCGTGCAGAATCAGTTGCCGCCGGATCTGTGGCAGCGTTTCGTGCGCGCGGGGACTGCCCACCTGATGGTCATTTCCGGTTCCCACATCACGCTGGTGGCCGGCTTGGTCTTTTTGCTGGCCAAATGGCTGTGGAGTGCCGTGCCGCCTCTGGTGCGCCGCTACCCGGCCGCACCGCCGGCTGCCGCGGTGATGGTGCTGAGCGCCTGGGGCTACGGCCTGATGGCCGGCATGGAGCTGGCCACCCTGCGGGCAGTCATTATGGTCACGGTGCTGGCCGGTGCCCTCGTGCTGCAGCGGGAATTGCGCCTGTTTCACAGCCTGGCGCTGGCGGCGGGCGTCATCTTCATCCTGCAGCCCGGGGCCGTGGCGGAACCGGGCTTCTGGCTGTCCTTCACGGCGGTCGGGCTGATTTTCTGGCTGCTGGTCGGCCGGGTAGGGCGGGCGGGGCTCTGGCGCAGCCTGCTCGGCTATCAGGTCCTGATTGCGCTGGGACTGGTGCCGGTGCTGGCGCTGCTCTTCGGGCAGGTGCCCCTGCTGTCGCCCCTGGCGAACCTCGTGGCCATTCCGGTGGTGGAAGGGGTGGCCACGCCGCTGGCCCTGCTCGGCGCACTGGCCTCCCTGAGCGGCCTGGAGCTGGCGGGCCGCGGACTGTTTCACCTGACCAGCCTTGCCTTCCAGCCGCTGCTGTGGTTTCTGGAGCAGCTCGACCGGTTGCCTTGGGGCACCCTGGCCGTCGGCAGCCCATCCGTCTGGATGCTGCTTGCTTTGCTCGTTGGCCTGCTGCTTCTCTTTCTGCCGGCGGCCTGGCCGGGGCGCAGCTTGGGGCTGCTGACCTTTCTGCCGCTCCTGCTGCCCGCCGCGGCGGTCCTGCCGCCTGGGCAGGCGCGCCTGACCGTCCTGGACGCCGGGATGGACACCGCCGTGGTGCTGCAAACCCGGCACCACAGCCTGTTTTTCCACTCGAGCCCCAGGGCACGCCCCTCCGGCGCGACCCTGCACCTGGTCGTGCAGCCCTTCATGCATCATGCCGGCATCCGCCGCTTGGATGCCGTGGTCCTCAGCGCCGCCGCCCGGGCGCCGCTCGATGCTGCCAGCCTGCTGCCCAGACAGTATCCTGCCCCGCAGTTATGGAGCGCGACGGCCGCATTGCCCGGCGCTCCGGCCCGCCCATGCCGGGCCGGCCAGCATTGGACCTGGGATGGGGTGATCTTCGTCTTCCTGGCGCCCATGGCCGGCGAGCGTGATCCCTGCGTGCTGGCCGCTTACGGCCCCGGCTGGCAGGCACTGCTGGGCGGCCCGCTGTCCGGTGGTGCGGCCGACAGGCTCGTCAGCCGCTTCGGCGGCAACTTGCGCAGCAACGCCCTGGTCTCGGCCGGCGGCGGCTCCGGCCTCGGGCAGCTGGCGGAGGCCGCTGCTCCCGACTACCTGGTCGCGGCCGGTGGGCGCCGGGGCGGGGCAGAAAAGCCGGCCGGCGATGATGGCCCACCGGCGCTCGCCCCCGCCCGCACCGGTGCCCTTGCTTTCCACCTGGGGGGGCGGACGGCCGCCAGTCTGTCGTTGCAACGGCCCGCCCGTCATTACTGGCTGCACCAGGGCCCTGTGCCTGGGCGGGGATCGTGATAGTATTGGCCCAAAATCAAAGGGAGTGAGGACGTGTTCGAAGTCATACGTGCAGGTGGCTGGGTCATGGTGCCCATTGTGCTGGCTGCGGTGGTGGCCCTGGCGATCATCGGCAACCGTCTGTGGCTGCTGCGCAACGAGCGGATCGCTCCGCCCGGCCTGGCCGATGCGATCGAGGAACTGATCCGCAAGGGGGAGGTGCAAGGCGCCCTGCAGCGTCTCAAGGACAGCAACACGCCGCTGGCGCGCATCCTGCTGGCGGGCCTGCGCAACGCCGGCTCGCAGCGGGAGTTCATCAAGGAGTCCATCGAAGAGGTGGGGCGGCAGGAGGTCGCCGTCCTGGAGCGCTACCTCAACGTGCTGGGCACCATCGCCGGCGTCTCTCCCCTGCTCGGTCTCCTGGGTACCGTCTTCGGCATCATGCACGCCTTCAGCGCCATCAACATGGTGGGCGTGGGCAATCCCCGGGTGCTGGCAGGCGGCATCTCCGAGGCGCTGATCACCACCGCCGCCGGCCTCATCGTCGCCATTCCCAGCCTGATGATGTACCGCTATTTCCGCGGCAAGATCGACGAGTTGATCCTCATCATGGAGAAGGAATCCCTGAAGGTGGTGGAACTGGTGCAGGGGGCGCGGCGATGAATTTCCGGCGCCACCCCCGCGAGGAGCCGGAGATCAACATCATCTCCATGGTCGACGTGGTGCTGGTGATCCTGCTGTTTTTCATGGTGACCACCACCTTCACCAAGCAATCGACGCTGCGTCTGGATCTGCCGGCCGCCAGCCAGACGGCGGCCGTGCCCAAGGCACCCATCACCGTGGACATCGACGCCGCGGGGCGCTTGGCTCTCAACGGCCAGTCACTCAATGCCGGCGAGCTGCGGCAGCGCCTGGCGGCTCTGGCGCGCCAGGACAGCAATCAGGTGTTGCTGCTGCGGGCCGACCGCAACACCATCCAGCAGCACGTGGTGACGGTGTTGGACGCCGCCCGGCAGGCCGGTTTGCTGCGCGTCAGCATCGCCACCCAGCAAGCCTCGTGAAGTCCGTCCATCTGTCTTCCGGCTGCTGACATGAAGCTGCAAGGACGCTGGCAGCAGCTGGCCGCATGGCTGATCGCCCGCTACATTCGCCTGGTCGCCTTCACCGGCCGCTGGCGCGTGGAGGGCGGCGAGCCAGTGCAGGCGCTGTTGCGCGCCGGCCAACCCATCCTGCTGGCGTTCTGGCACGGACGCCTGCTGATGATTCCCCATGCTTACCGGCAGCTGGGCGGTCGGCAAGTGCACATCCTCATCAGCGAGCATCGCGACGGCGAACTCATCGCCCGGACCATGGCGTACTGGGGCTACCAGGCCGTGCGCGGCTCCAGCCGGCGCGGCGCGGTCAAGGGCCTGATGGGCATGCTGCGCATTGCCCGTACCGGCAGCGATCTGGCCATCACGCCCGATGGCCCGCGCGGCCCCCGGGAAAAGGTGCAGCCGGGCGTGCTGGAAATCGCTCGCGTGACCGGCATGCCCATCGTGCCAGTCACCTTTTCGGCGCGCTGGGCCAAGGTGATCCCGAGCTGGGATCGCTTCCTCCTGGCTCTCCCATTTACCCGCGGCGCCATTCTCTGGGGCGAGCCCATGCGCGTGCCGCGCGATGCCACGGCCGGGCAGCTGAGCGAATTTCAAAGTGCGTTGGAAAGCCGCATGCGGGCGCTGACCGCGCGGGCGGATCGGATCACAAGGAATGAGCGTGAAAGAGCCTAGAAGCTACTATGGTGCCAGCGCCCTGCGGGCATGGTGGTCCGGCTATCGGGACCGGCGGGCAGGGCGCAGCCATCAGGCCAATGCCCGCTGGGGCTGGCTGCGCGCCCCTGGCGGGCGCGGGCCGGCCTTGTGGGTGCAGGCCACCGGCGAGGCGGACGACGTCCTGCTGGCCGCCGAGCTGACCCGCGCCATTCGGGAAAAACGGCTGGACCTGCGCGTCATCCTGACCTTCGAAAGAGACTATCCGGAACTGCTCGACCCGCGCATCGGCGGTTTGAAGGGCGTCGGCTACGGCTTCGGTCCCTGCGACCATCCCCGTGCCATTCGTCGTACCCTGGCGCGGCTGGACCCTTTGCGCACCATGACCATCGGCCGCGGTCCAGCGGCGAACCTGGCGCGTCAGAGCGCCGCTCGCCAATTGCCGGCCGTGGTCATTGCCGGCGACCCGGCCACCGATTTCCTGCCGATGCCGCTGGAAGCAGTGTACCCGGTGGATGAGCGGCAAGCCCGGCGTTGGCGGCAACTGGGCGCCGAGGCCGCGCAGGTGCAGGCGCCCGTGGACTTTCTCACGCTCCTGACGACGGCGCAGGTGGACCCCAATTTCCGCCGCCTCATCTGCGGCAACGCCGAGCTTGACCTGTGGTGGCTGCACGGGGTGCCCGCCATGCAGGCGCAGCACTGGGTCGCGGCGTGGCGCGCCGCCGGTCTGGACCGTGCGGGCGTGTTGTTCCTGGGCCTGGAAGGACACTTGGCCGGGCAAGCCTGGCCCGCCCTGTCCGCCTGGACCCGCGAGCCCGTGCCGGCCGGCAGCGTGCTGCTCGTGGATGAGGCCAAGTGGCTGCCGGCCATCGCCGCCGCCAGCACCGGCGCCCACCTGTCTCGCGCCGGCCGCGGTGTCGCCTGGCAAGCCATGGTGGGCGGCAAGCCCGTGTCCGTGGCCGATGCCGGGCAGTATCCCGTCAGCCATCTGCAGGATGCGCCGGATGCGCTGGCCGTCCTGCCGGATGCGCCGGCCGTCATGCAGGCGTGGCAATCCTATCTGGAAAACCCCATCCGTGCCCGCCTGCTGGGCGACGCCGCGCGCCGCTTCTTTTGGGAGGAGCGGCGCAAGGCGCAGGCGCGCCTGCCCGAGCTGCTGCAGCGGGTCTTCGACTGGTGAAACGCCTCGCCGCCCTGGTGAGCCGCCAATGGTATCAGGGCGGCTGGCTGGCTGCGCTGCTGCGCCCCTGGGGAGCCGTCTACTGCCAGCTGAGCCGCCTGCGTGCCGGCCTCTATGAGAAACTGCACAAGCGCCGGCGCGGTGCGCTGCCCGCCCTGGTGGTCGGCAACTTGACCGCGGGCGGCAGCGGCAAGACGCCGCTGGTGCTGGCCTTGGCTGAGTATCTGCACGAACGGGGTTGGCAGCCCGCCCTGGTCAGCCGCGGCTATCGCGCCCATCCGCCCCGTCTGCCGTATCCGGTGCAGCCCGGGGACGAGCCCGGCCAAGCCGGTGACGAGCCGCTTTTTCTGGCCCGGCGCAGCGGCCTGCCCGTCGTGATCGGGCCCGACCGCCTGGCCGACATCGAGTTTGCCGCCCGCCGCGGCTGCGACGTCGCCGTGCTGGACGATGGTTTTCAGCACCTGGCGCTGCTGCCCGAGCTGAGTCTCGTCGTGGTCGATGGCGCGCGCGGCTTCGGCAACGGCCGCTGCCTGCCCGCCGGCCCGCTGCGGGAACCCCTGGCGGCGCTGGCACGGGCCGATGCCCTCGTCATCCACGGTACATCGGCGCCCCTTCCGCCGGATGTCGCCGGCAAGCCGGTTTTCTCGATGACCCTGCAGGCGACCGGGCTGGTGCCGGTGGCGCCGGACCTGCCGGCGCATGCCCTGGGCTGGCTGCGTGGCCGCCGTGTCCACGCCGTGGCCGGCATCGGCCACCCGGAGCGCTTTTTCCGCCAACTGGAGGCCCTGGGCGCCCGGCCGGTCCCGCATCCCTTTCCGGATCACCATGTCTTCGTCGCGGCGGACTTCGCGCGCATGCAGGACGCCCCCGTCGTCATGACCGAGAAAGATGCGGTAAAATGCCGGCAGCTTTCCTTGCCCGATGCCTGGGCGCTGCGGGTGGAGGCCCGGCTGCCCGCTGCCTTCTGGCGCTGGCTGGACGCGCAATTGCAATTTCTTGGGAGGTCCCGTGACCATTGACCGCAAACTCCTGGACATTCTGGCTTGCCCGCAATGCAAGGGGCCCCTGCAGCTCAGCCCGGACCAGCAGCAGCTCCGTTGCCCGCGCTGCCGTCTGGCCTTCCCCATCCGCGACAATATCCCCGTGCTCCTGATCGACGAAGCCCAGCCCTGGGATCCGGCCGAGAAATGAGCTTCACGGTCATCATTCCGGCGCGGCTCGCAGCCAGCCGCCTGCCCGGCAAGCCGCTGCTGGATGTCGGCGGCCTGCCCATGATCGAGCGCGTCCGGCGCCAAGCCGTCGCCAGCGGCGCCCGCCGGGTGCTGGTGGCGACGGATGCGTCCGAGATCGAAACCGTCATCCACAGCTACGGCGGCGAGGCGGTGTTGACCGACCCCGCCCACGTCTGCGGCACCGACCGTCTGGCCGAGGTGGTGGCCGCCTTGCAGTTGCCGGCCGATGAGATCGTCGTCAACCTGCAGGGGGACGAGCCTCTCATGCCGCCCCCGCTGCTGGCCGCGTTGGCCGAAGCGCTGGCGCACGATGCGCAGGCCATGATGGCCACCGTGGCCTGTCCCCTCGAGAGCTGGGCTCAGCTCTTCAATCCGCACATCGTCAAAGTGGTCCGCGACCAGCTCGGACACGCACTCTATTTTTCCCGTGCGCCGATCCCCTGGGATCGGGCGCGCTTCGCGGCCGGCGCGGCGGCGGCGCAAGCGGACGTTCCCCCGCCGTATTGGCTGCGCCACATCGGCCTCTATGCCTACCGAGCCTGCTTTCTCCCGCGATTTTCCGCTTGGCCGGCCACGCCGCTCGAACAGGCGGAAGCCCTGGAGCAGTTGCGGGTGCTGGAGCACGGCGAGCGCATCCGGGTGATCACCAGCCCGGTTGCACCGCCGCCGGGCGTGGACACCCCGGAGGACCTGGAACACGTGCGCACCCTGGTCCGGGAGCAGCGGCCGTAATCTTTTCGCATCCATCAACCATTCAGGAGGCTTCATGGACATCAAGCAAATTCCCGCCGGCAAGAGCGTGCCCGACGACATCAACGTGGTGATCGAAATTCCGCAGGGTTCCAGCATCAAATACGAGCTGGACAAGGATTCGGGCGCGGTCGTCGTCGACCGTTTTCTCTTTACGCCCATGTTCTATCCCCTCAACTACGGCTTCATTCCCAACACCCTTTCCGAAGACGGCGATCCTACCGACGTGCTGGTCCTGTCGCGCCAGGCCGTGGTCCCCGGCGCCGTCATCCGGGCCCGGCCGGTGGGTGTGCTGCTGATGGAAGACGAGAGCGGGGTGGACGCCAAGATCGTCGCGGTGCCGCACGAGAAGGTGGACAACAGCTACCAGGCCATCCGTGACGTGGCTGACCTGCCCGAGGCTCTGCGCAACCAGATCAAGCACTTTTTCGAGCATTACAAGGACCTTGAGCCAGGCAAGTGGGTCAAGGTCAAGGAGTGGGCCGATGCCGCGCAGGCGCGTGCCACCATCGAGGCCGATGCTGCCCGGGCCGCCAAGTAGGATTGCACAGATCAGCACCATGAAAAGCGCGCCCCATGGGACGCGCTTTTTTCATGGGGGTCAACCTGCCAGGGACAGGGTATCCAGATCGGGGTTCAGGACCCCGGGACGTATGAAGATGGGAACCAGGGTGGTCTGGTGCACGCGCCGGTAGGCGCGGCCATAGGCATTGTCCTGAATGACGTTGTTGCACTCGTTCTGCAGCACCAACTGCGGGCCGTCGTGCAGGATCTCGACCACGCAATGAGTCTTGCCCAGGAAATGAACCTTTTTCCCCAGGAGACCTCTAAGGTAATCGGGATCGCCGAGTCGTTCCAAATCAAGCATGGCGGTCTCCCTGTCGCGTTCTTGAAAAACCCCTTTGCAATCCGGTTAGGGCTGTTGTAGGATACGCCTCCTTGGCAAGTGAGGGAAGCGAAGCAAGGCAACACCTCTTGCGCTGGGGGTCGTAACTAGGTATTATAGACGACCTTCCCCGAGGATAAGTCTTCGGAGAAGGGGTTGGGAAAGGCAAAACAACGCTTGACTCGGCCGGCTCTTTGAAGTATTATGTAAAACTCTGATGCGGGGTGGAGCAGCCAGGCAGCTCGTCGGGCTCATAACCCGAAGGTCGTAGGTTCAAATCCTACCCCCGCTACCAAAGTTTCTGCTCTTTAACAAGGTATTGAGTGAAGTGTGTGGGTACTTGGTGGTACCTATCGGCAGGTAGTATGACTGCTGAGTCACTTTTTTGAGTGCTTAGCGTAAGGGATTGAACTGGAGAGTTTGATCCTGGCTCAGATTGAACGCTGGCGGCATGCCTAACACATGCAAGTCGAACGGCAGCAGGTCCTTCGGGATGCTGGCGAGTGGCGGACGGGTGAGTAACGCGTAGGAATCTGTCCTCGAGTGGGGGATAACCCAGGGAAACTTGGGCTAATACCGCATACGCCCTGAGGGGGAAAGCGGGGGATCTTCGGACCTCGCGCTGGAGGAGGAGCCTGCGTCCGATTAGCTAGTTGGTGGGGTAAAGGCCTACCAAGGCGACGATCGGTAGCTGGTCTGAGAGGACGATCAGCCACACTGGGACTGAGACACGGCCCAGACTCCTACGGGAGGCAGCAGTGGGGAATTTTTCGCAATGGGGGCAACCCTGACGAAGCAATGCCGCGTGTGTGAAGAAGGCCTTCGGGTTGTAAAGCACTTTCAGCGGGGACGAAAAGGTACGGGCGAACAGTCCGTGCTGTTGACGTGAACCGCAGAAGAAGCACCGGCTAACTCCGTGCCAGCAGCCGCGGTAATACGGAGGGTGCGAGCGTTAATCGGAATTACTGGGCGTAAAGCGCGCGTAGGCGGTCATCTCAGTCTGCTGTGAAAGCCCCGGGCTCAACCTGGGAATGGCAGTGGATACTGGATGGCTGGAGTCTGGGAGAGGGTCGTGGAATTCCACGTGTAGCGGTGAAATGCGTAGATATGTGGAGGAACACCAATGGCGAAGGCAGCGACCTGGCCCGAGACTGACGCTGAAGTGCGAAAGCGTGGGGAGCAAACAGGATTAGATACCCTGGTAGTCCACGCCCTAAACGATGGATACTAGGCGTGTGGCAGTTTAACTGCTGCGTGCCGCAGCTAACGCATTAAGTATCCCGCCTGGGGAGTACGGTCGCAAGATTAAAACTCAAAGGAATTGACGGGGGCCCGCACAAGCGGTGGAGCATGTGGTTTAATTCGATGCAACGCGCAGAACCTTACCTGGGCTTGACATGTGCGGAATCCTGCAGAGATGTGGGAGTGCCCTTCGGGGAGCCGCAACACAGGTGCTGCATGGCTGTCGTCAGCTCGTGTCGTGAGATGTTGGGTTAAGTCCCGCAACGAGCGCAACCCTTGCCCTTAGTTGCCAGCAGTTCGGCTGGGCACTCTAAGGGGACTGCCGGTGACAAACCGGAGGAAGGTGGGGATGACGTCAAGTCCTCATGGCCTTTATGTCCAGGGCTACACACGTGCTACAATGGCGCATACAGAGGGATGCCAACTCGCGAGAGGGAGCCGACCCCAGAAAGTGCGCCGTAGTTCGGATTGCAGTCTGCAACTCGACTGCATGAAGTCGGAATCGCTAGTAATCGCGGATCAGCACGCCGCGGTGAATACGTTCCCGGGCCTTGTACACACCGCCCGTCACACCATGGGAGTGGGCTGTACCAGAAGCCGGTAGCCTAACCGCAAGGAGGGCGCCGACCACGGTATGGTTCATGACTGGGGTGAAGTCGTAACAAGGTAGCCGTAGGGGAACCTGCGGCTGGATCACCTCCTTTTAAGAGCAGCCGAAGGCTGCCAAGTATCCACACACATCACTCAATACGGGAACCAGGCAAGTCGGGCCTATAGCTCAGTTGGCTAGAGCACACGACTGATAATCGTGAGGTCAGTGGTTCGAATCCACTTGGGCCCACCATGTTCAGGGGCTGTAGCTCAGCTGGGAGAGCACCTGCTTTGCAAGCAGGGGGTCACCGGTTCGAACCCGGTCAGCTCCACCAGTGGTGGTGGGGCGCGGTGAGGGTTTTGGCCTGTGCAGGCTGATGCACAGGCCAGCATCTTCGGATGTCTGGTGTTCTTTAACAAAATGGGAAGAGTTTAGTAAAGCGCATGGGTATGCTGTAGTAGTACCTGCGAGCGACCATGGCCCGAAGCGATTTTGGGTTATATGGTCAAGTGAATAAGGGCATACGGTGGATGCCTTGGCGACAACAGGCGACGAAAGACGTGGTTACCTGCGATAAGCCTCGGGGAGCTGGTAAACGAGCTGTGATCCGAGGATTTCTGAATGGGGCAACCCGGCCAGCCCAAGCTGGTCACTGTCATCTGAATACATAGGATGGCAGGGCGAACCCGGTGAACTGAAACATCTAAGTAGCCGGAGGAAGAGAAATCAACCGAGATTCCCTGAGTAGTGGCGAGCGAAAGGGGAAGAGCCTTCACGATGTAGCCGGTCTGTTAGGAGAAGCGTCTGGAAAGGCGCGCCGTAGTGGGTGATAGCCCCGTATCCGAAAAGAGGCCGGTGGAACTAAGCGTGAGAGAAGTAGGGCGGGACACGTGAAATCCTGTCTGAAGATGGGGGGACCATCCTCCAAGGCTAAATACTCGTTGTCGACCGATAGTGAACCAGTACCGTGAGGGAAAGGCGAAAAGAACCCCGGCGAGGGGAGTGAAATAGATCCTGAAACCGTATGCCTACAAGCTGTGGGAGCCCCGCAAGGGGTGACCGCGTACCTTTTGTATCATGGGTCAGCGACTTATTCTCAG